>CANJKG010000010.1 GCA_947474775.1 Caulobacteraceae bacterium
GCAGGAAGCTGGAATAGACCCCGGCATAGCCGAGCGCGAGGGTTTCGCGGTCGACGCGGACGGGCCTGTCCTGCAGGGGGCGGACGAGGTCCTCGGCGGCGTCCATCAGCTTCATGACATCGCAGCCGTGCAGCCAGCCCTTGCGGTCGACGGCGGCCACGAACACCTCCAGGGGCGCGTTGCCGGCCCCCGCGCCCATTCCGGCCAGGGAGGCGTCAATGCGCACCGCGCCCTCCTGGGCGGCCACGATGGAATTGGCGACTCCCAGCGACAGGTTGTGGTGGGCGTGCATGCCGCGCTCGGTCTCAGGCTTGAGGACGCGATCGTAGGCCCGGAAGCGGTCGCGCACGCCGTCCATGTCCAGCGCGCCGCCTGAGTCGGTGACATAGACACATTGGGCGCCGTAGCTCTCCATCAGCACGGCCTGGGCGGCCAGGGCCTCGGCGTCGATCATGTGGCTCATCATCAGGAAGCCGGCGACGTCCATGCCCAGGTCGCGGGCGACGCCGATGTGCTGCCTGGCGACGTCGGCCTCGGTGCAGTGGGTGGCCACGCGCACCGAGCGCACCCCCAGTTCGAAGGCGCGCTTCAGGTCCTCCGCCGTGCCGATGCCGGGCACCAGCAGGGTGGTGAGCTTCGCCTTGGTCAGGACCTCGGCCACCGCCTCGATCCAGGCCCAGTCCGTGCAGGCCCCGAACCCGTAGTTGAACGAGGCTCCGGAGAGGCCGTCGCCGTGGGCCACCTCGATGGCGTCGGCGCCGGCGTCGTCCAGCGCCCTGGCGATCGTGCGCACATGGTCGAGGCTGTACATGTGACGGATGGCGTGCATCCCGTCGCGCAGGGTCACGTCCTGGATGTAGAGCTTGGTCCTTGTGGGGTCGTACGAGGCCATGGCGATCAGTTCCCCGCCTGGCGGCGCGCGGCGAGCAGATCGCCGGTGGCCTTGGCTGCGGCGGTCATGATGTCCAGGTTGCCGGCGTAGGTCGGCAGGTAGTCGCCGGCGCCCTCCACCTCCAGGAATATGGACGTCTTCAGCCCCTCGAACTCGCCATAGCCGGGGATCGTCAGCTTGTGGTTGGAGCCGAAGCGCTCGAACTGCACCTCCTGCTTCAGCCGATAGCCCGGTACATAGACCTGCACGGCGCGGACCATCTCCTCTATGGAGGCCCGTACAGCTGCCTCGTCGGCCATGTCCGACAGAGTGAAGACCGTATCGCGCATGATCATCGGCGGTTCGGCGGGATTGAGGATGATAATCGCCTTGCCGCGCTCTGCGCCGCCCACCACCTCCAGGCCGCGCGCGGTGGTTCGGGTGAACTCGTCGATGTTGGCGCGCGTGCCCGGCCCGGCCGAGCGCGACGAGACCGAGGCCACGATCTCGGCGTAGCGCACCCTGGCCACCCGGCTCACCGCCGCCACCATCGGGATGGTGGCCTGGCCGCCGCACGTGACCATGTTCACATTGGGCGCCGACAGGTTGGCGTCCATATTCACCGGCGGGACAGTGAACGGTCCCAGCGCCGCCGGGGTCAGGTCGACCACCTGCTTTCCGTCGGCGCGCAGCACCGCGTCGTGTGCCTTGTGGGCATAGGCCGAGGTGGCGTCGAAGACGATGCCGATCTCGCCGTAGACACCCAGCCGTTTCAGGCCCTCGACGCCCTCATGCGTGGTCGCCACCCCGCGTTCCCGGGCCATGGCCAAGCCCTCGGAGCCGGGATCGATCCCCACCACGGCGGCCAGCTCCATGTTCAGCGGCGCCTTCAGCATCTTGACCATCAGATCCGTGCCGATGTTGCCGGAGCCAATGATCGCCGCCTTGATACGTCCGCTGGCCATGCCTGTTTCCCTGGTCACTTGAATGAGACGGACGCATCAAACTGAGCGGTTCATGCGTGGCCTTCGATATCAAGACCAGTGGACGAAGTCCGGATCAACGTCGTCGGGCGCAGTTGCGCTGTAGGCGCTTCGCAGCATCGGATCAGTCCGAACGCGGCTCGGCGGTCAGCTTCGCCAGCACCGCGCCCTCGGCGACCTGGTCGCCCGCCGCCACCGGGAGTTCGTCGACCGTGGCGTCGAAGGGCGCGGTGAGCGCGTGTTCCATCTTCATGGCTTCCAGCGTCATCAGCAGCTGGCCCTTGCCCACCGCGTCGCCGGTCTTCACGGCGACGCCGGCCACCCGGCCGGGCATCGGCGCGCGGACCAGGCCGTCGCCGGCTGTTTCGTCGCGGTCGGCCGAGGGCGGATGGTCGGCGAAGGCGAAGGCCTCGCCGTGCTCGAACACCACGATCTGGCCGGTCTCGTCCAGCAGCACGCTGCGCGGGGCGGCGCCCGGGGCGGGCGCGGCCAGCACCGCCTGGCCGTCGAGGAACAGGCGTACGGCCGTCTGCGGCGGCGCGTTCAGGCGGAATCCCGCCAACTCGCGCCAGGGCGAGGGGTCTTCCTCTGCGAGGCCGCTATCCCCTGCCAGCATTGAGGCCGCGCAGGCGGCCGCCAGGGCCGCGGCCGAGGGTTCCGGCCGGTTGGCGAGGCCGGGCAGGCCGCGTTCGATGAAGCCGGTGTCCATATCGCCTGCGATGAACCCGGGGTCTTCCAGGCAGCGGGCCAGGAACCCGGCGTTGGTCCGCACCGGCCAGACCTCGACGGAGTCGCAGGCCTCGGCGAGGTCGGCGATGGCCTGCTCGCGGGTCGGCGCATGGACAATCAGCTTGGCGATCATCGGGTCGTAGTAGGGGCTGATCCGATCGCCTTCCTCGACGCCTGCGTCCGCGCGAACCCCGTCCGGCAGCTGGAAGTGCTCCAGTACGCCAGTTGACGGTAGGAAGCCGGAGGCCGGGTTCTCGGCATAGAGGCGTGCCTCCACCGCGTGTCCGGCCAGGGTGATCTCGTCCTGGGTCAGCGGCAACGGCTCGCCGGCGGCGACGCGCAGCTGCCATTCCACCAGGTCAAGGCCGGTGACCATCTCGGTGACCGGATGCTCCACCTGCAGGCGGGTGTTCATCTCCATGAACCAGACGCGATCCGGCTTCAGGCCCTGGCTGGCGTCGGCGATGAACTCCACGGTGCCGGCGCCCTGGTAGCCGACCGCCTTCGCCGCGCGCACCGCCGCGCCGGTGACCGCCTCGCGGGTCGCCGCGTCCATGCCCGGCGCTGGCGCCTCCTCGATCACCTTCTGGTGGCGTCGCTGGAGGGAGCAGTCCCGCTCGAACAGGTGGACGACATTCCCGTGACCGTCGCCGAACACCTGCACCTCGATGTGGCGCGGACGGGTGACCCACGTCTCCAGCAGCACGCGATCGTCGCCGAAGCTGGCCCTGGCCTCGCGTTTGGCCGCGGAAAGCCCCGCCAGGAAATCCTCAGCGCGATCGATCCGGCGCATCCCCTTGCCGCCGCCGCCGGCCACCGCCTTGATCAACACCGGATAGCCGATCTTGCCGGCCTCCCGCACCAGCAGCGCCTCGTCCTGGTTCTCGCCGAGATAGCCGGGCGTCACCGGCACACCGGCCTGGATCATCAGCGCCTTGGCGGCGTCCTTCAGGCCCATGGCGCGGATCGCGGCGGGCGGCGGGCCCACCCAGGTGATCCCGGCCGCGATCACGGCGTCGGCGAAATCCGCGTTCTCGGACAGGAAGCCATAGCCCGGATGGATGGCGTCGGCGCCGGCCTCGCGCGCCGCTGCGATGATCCGCTCGCCCACGAGGTAGCTCTCGGACGCCGCCGCCGGGCCGATCAGGACGGCGGTGTCGGCGTCGCGCACATGGGCGGCTCCCGCGTCGGCTTGCGAGTGGACCGCCACAGTGCGGATGCCCATCCTGCGCGCGGTGGCGAAGACGCGCCGGGCGATCTCGCCGCGGTTGGCGACCAGCAGGGAGGTGACGGATGCCATAGGCTACATCCTGAACACGCCGAAGCGTGTCTCCGGGATCGGCGCGTTCAGCGAGGCGGAGATGGAGAGGCCCAGTACGTCGCGGGTCTGGACAGGGTCGATCACCCCGTCGTCCCAGAGCCGCGCGGTTGCGAAGTAGGGATTGCCCTCGTCCTCGTACTTCTGGCGAACGGGCGCCTTGAAGGCCTCTTCCTGCTCTGGTGTCCACTTGCCGGCGTCGCGGTGGACGGTGGCCAGGACGGCGGCGGCCTGCTCGCCGCCCATGACGCTGATACGGCTGTTGGGCCAGGTCCACAGGAAGCGCGGGGAGTAGGCGCGCCCGCACATGCCGTAGTTTCCGGCCCCGAAGGAGCCGCCGATCAGGACGGTGAACTTGGGGACCTCCGCGCTCGCCACCGCCATCACCAGCTTGGCGCCATCCTTGGCGATGCCGCCGGCCTCGTACTTGCCGCCCACCATGAAGCCCGAAATGTTCTGCAGGAACACCAGCGGGATCTTCCGCTTGCACGCGAGCTCGATGAAGTGGGCGCCTTTGAGCGCGCTCTCCGAGAACAGCACGCCGTTATTGGCCAGGATCGCCACCGGGTAGCCCCAGATGCGGGCGAAGCCGCAGACCAGGGTCGTGCCGTAGAGCGCCTTGAACTCGTCGAAGCCGGAGCCGTCCACGATGCGGGCGATCACCTCGCGCACGTCATAGGGCGCGCGCACGTCGGCCGGCACGATCCCGTAGAGCTCGGCCGGGTCGTGGGCCGGCGGCTGGGGCTCGGCCAGGTCCATGTCCACCCGCTTGACGGTATTCAGGTTGGCCACGATCCGGCGCACGATGGTGAGCGCATGCTCATCGTCGTCGGCCACATGGTCCACCACGCCGGAGCGGCGGCCGTGGGTGTCGGCTCCGCCCAGTTCCTCCGCGGAGATCACCTCACCGGTGGCGGCCTTTACCAGCGGCGGCCCGGCCAGGAAGATGGTGCCCTGGTTGCGGACGATCACTGTCTCGTCGCTCATCGCCGGCACATAGGCGCCTCCGGCCGTGCACGAGCCCATGACGCAGGCGATCTGTGGGATGTCCAGGGCGCTCATCCGCGCCTGGTTGAAGAAGATGCGTCCGAAGTGGTCGCGGTCGGGGAAAACCTCGGCCTGGTGCGGCAGGTTCGCGCCGCCTGAGTCCACCAGGTAGACGCAGGGCAGGCGGTTCTGGGCCGCGATCTCCTGGGCCCGCAGGTGCTTCTTCACGGTCAGCGGATAGTAGGCGCCGCCCTTCACCGTGGCGTCGTTGGCCACGATCATCACCTCGCGGCCGGACACCCGGCCGATTCCCGTGATCAGACCGCCGCCCGGCGCCTCGTCGCCATACAGCCCGAAGGCGCAGAGCTGGCCCACCTCCAGGAACGGCGAGCCAGGATCGAGCAGGCGCTGCACCCGATCCCGGGGCAGGAGCTTGCCGCGGGAGACATGGCGCGCGCGTGAATCCTCCGATCCGCCGAGCGCCGCCCGGCCGACGCGTCCGCGCAGCTCCTCCGCCAGGGCGCGGTTCACCGCGGCCGCGGCGGCGAAGCCGGCGCTGGAGGGATCGACCTTGGTCGACAGCCGTCTCATCCGCCGATCAGCTCCCGCCCGATCAGGAAGCGCCGGATCTCGTTGGTGCCGGCCCCGATGTCATAGAGCTTGGCGTCGCGCAGAAAGCGCTCGACGGGATAGTCGCGGGTGTAGCCGGCTCCGCCCAGCGCCTGGATCGCCTCCAGCGACACCTTCACGGCGTTCTCGCTGGCCATCAGGATCGCCCCGGCCGCGTCGAACCGGGTGGTCATGCCCGCGTCACACGCCTTGGCCACCGCATAGACGTAGGCCCGGGCCGAGCTGAGGGCGACGTACATGTCGGCGACCTTCCCCTGCATCATCTGGAACGAGCCGATCGGCTTTCCGAACTGCCTGCGCTCGCGGACATAGGGCAGGACCACGTCGAGGCAGGCCTGCATGATCCCCAGCGGTCCGCCGGAGAGCACTGTGCGCTCGTAGTCCAGACCGCTCATCAGGACGCCCGCGCCGCCATTCTCGGGCCCCAGCACATTCTCGGCCGGAACCTCGCAATCCTCGAACACCAGCTCGGCGGTGTCCGAGCCTCGCATGCCCATCTTGTCGAGCTTCTGGCTGACCGAGAAACCCTTGAAGCCCTTCTCCACCAGGAAGGCGGTGATGCCGCGCGCGCCGGCCTCCGGATCGGTCTTGGCGTAGACCACCAAGGTGTCGGCGTGCGGGCCGTTGGTGATCCAGAACTTCGTGCCGTTCAGGATATAGCGGTCACCATCCTTGCGGGCCGCTAGGCGCATGGAGACCACGTCGGAGCCGGAGCCGGCCTCGCTCATGGCCAGCGATCCCACATGCTCGCCGCTGATCAATGGTGGCAGGTAGCGCTGCTTCTGCTCGTCGCTGCCCCAGCGCCGGATCTGGTTCACGCAGAGGTTGGAATGGGCGCCGTAGCTGAGGCCGATGGCGGCCGAGGCGCGGGAGACCTCCTCCATGGCCACCACATGCTCGAGATAGCCCAGGCCCAGGCCACCCAGGTCCTCCTCGACTGTGATGCCATGCAGGCCCAGGTCGCCCATCTGCGGCCAGAGCTCGCGTGGGAAGCTGTTGTCAAGGTCGATCCGGGCCGCGATCGGCGCGATCTGGTCTGAGCAGAACCGCGCCGTCGTCTCGCGGATCGCATCCGCCGTCTCGCCGAGGCCGAAGTTGAGGCCGGGCATATGACCGGATGTCATGGCGCCGCTCCGTATGTCCATCCTGACCGCCTACCCTACCAGGTCGATGAATAGAAATTGTTCCTTCGAGATGAAGACCATACGTTTCATCTATGATCGATCGCTATCAGTTGCGGTATTTCCTGGCCGTCGTCGACGCCGGCAACTTTTCCCGCGCCGCTGCCCAGGTCAATGTAACCCAACCAACCCTTTCAGTGGGCATAGGCAAGCTCGAGAAGGGCCTCGGCGCCCGACTTTTCCTGCGCAACAGCCAGCGGGTGCAGCTCACCGAGGCCGGCGTCAGGCTGCTTGCCCACGCCCGCGCGATAGAGCGGGAATTCAACGACCTGGAGGGCCGCGTTTCCCAGACCCGTCCCGTGGGCACGCTGCGTGTGGGCGTTCTCTCCACGATACCGATCCGCCTGCTCTCGGGGCTGGTCAGTTCGATGCGGAGCGGGGGCGAGGAGGCGATCGAGCTCATCGAAGGGAACGAGCGCGATCTCGTCGGGCGGCTGCAGAGACGCAGGATCGACGTTGCCTTGACGCTGGTGCGGCCGGGGGAATCCCGGTTCGCCGTCGAGCCGCTGTTCGAGGAGGGATACTCGCTGGCCGCACCGGCATGGCATGCCTATGCGGACGCGGGCGTGGTGGCTGGGGATCTGCTCGCCGACGAGGTGATGATCGTCCGCCGGCATTGCGAGCTGCTGTCCGAGACCAGCCGCTACTTCACCGAGCGCGGGGTGCGGCCTCACTTCGCCTTCCGCTCGACGAACGACGAGCGGACGGTGGCGCTGGTCAAGGCGGGGCTCGGCGTGACCGTGATCCCCGACAGCTACGCCGAGCCTGGCCTGGCCTTGGTGAAGCTGGCCGGCTTCAACCACAGTCGGCGGATCGGCCTGCTGTTCGCCTCGCCGGAGTTGGCGGGCGAGACCGGCCCGCAGGCGCTGCAAGCCCTTAGGGCCCTGGCGTCGTGTTGCGCGGAACGGGTTCAGAAGTCTGCTGTGAGGTAGATGTTGAGCCGGCGGATGTCGTCGGCCTGGAAGCTGTTGGCGGCCAGGACCCTCCATCCCCGCTTATCAAAGATATTGTTGACCAGGACGCGCAGGCTGACCGGCGTGCCGCGGATGGTGAACGCCTGGCGCGCGCCGAGGTCGAAGGTGGTGCTGCTGGGCGTGAAGAGCTGCCGGCCGCCGAGGGTGTCGTAGGTGGCGGCGGAGGCCGGCCGCTTGCTGTCGTGGAGCATGCCGGCGGTGAGCGTGAGGCCTCCGAGAAGGTCGGTCCGATAGCTGGCGTCGATGCGGGCGTGGAGCTTCGGCGTCCCCACCGGACGCGTGCCGGACAGGCCGGCGACCACGGCCTGGCCGCTCACCGCAGGCTGCAGCAACACCGCGCCGGCCACCAGGTTCAGCCTGGCGCCGATGTTTCCCGCCGCCGAGACCTCGACCCCGCGATGGCGCAGGTCCCCGACCTCGACGTAGAGGTTCTGGGCGTTGAAGCTGAAGTAGGGCTTCTCGATCTGGAAGACGCTGGCCACCAGCCGCATCCGCCCCAACGCCACCTGCACCCCGCCGTCGATCTGGCTGGTGCGCGTCGCCGTCAGCTGCTCGAAGCGGTTGGCGGCGGTCTCGGGCGCGCTGCCGCTCTCCTCCAACCCGCTGACAAAGCCGGCGTAGAGCGCCACCCGGCGCGACGGCTGCACCATGAGGCTGGCGTTGTAGAGCCACGGCTCGGCCGACGAGCGGGACAGGGAGACGCCCTTGCGGAAGGTCGAGGCGTAGACGCTCCTGGTCACCCCGAGGTTGACCCGGCCCACCCCGCGCAGCCGGCCCAGGTATCCAAGGGCGTAGCTGGTCTGTTTCAGCGAGGCGACGTCGACCTGGGAGAAGCTGAAGGTGGGTATGGGTTCAGGGTCCAGGTCCCCCAACTTCACCTCGCCGAATTCGAAACGCGACGACCCGCCGCTCTCGATGTGCCGATGCCGGCCCCGCGCGGTCGCTATCAGCGTGTGGCCCAGGCTGCCGTCGCCGAGATGATAGAGCAGCACGCCCTCCCAGCTGTTGGCGTAGCTGTCCTGGCGCGGGTCGGCGATGAGCCGGTGGCGCGCCAGTCCATCCGGTCGCTGGACGATGAAGGTCTCGCTGAAGTTCTCCTTGCGAAGAAGGCGCGACTGGAACGCTCCGCCACGCAGTTCCAGGCGCTCCCCGATCGGCGCGCGCGCCACGAAGCCGGTGTTGTAGTTGTCGGCCCTGTTCACCGCCCAGTCCTGGCCGAGATACTTCCCAGGTTCGGTCTGCGGCGGCAGGAACGGGCCGATGGTGAAGATGGTCGGGCGGACCGCGGCGTACCGCTGGATCGAGGCGCTGAAGACCGGTTTGAACTCCGCCTGCCCGCGCCACAGGCGAGGAACTAGGCCGATCGCGTAGGCGGCCCGCTTGGCGCCGTCCACTTCGGTGGACCAGCCGTGAGCCAGGCCGAAGGAGACGGCGAACCGGTCCCGGATCACCGGCATCTTCATATCGAAATCGAGGACCACGCTGCCGTACTGCTGAGTGACGGCGTCGAGGGCGAGCTCGAAGGCGTTGCCGGCGTGGTGGCTGCTGTAGGCGATGATCCCGGTTGGCGCGGGCATGGGGTAGTCGAGGGCCGTGAAGCCCACGCGGACCACGGTCTTGGCCTTGGCTCGGGGGGCGACGGTGGCGAGCTGGTCGAAGTAGACGTCGTCCATGCGCGCGTTCCCTGCGCGCTGTGGGTTGAAGCCTCTGACGTCGACATCGCTGTAGATGCCGACCACCTCCTTGTCGATCATCGTGCCGAAGGCGTCGTCGGCCTGGGCTATGGCGTTCCCTTCGGCCCGTTGCGCCAGGGCGAGTCCGGGCTGGAGCCATCCGAGCAGCAGACCGGCTACGCCCGTGGTCACGAGAAGACGCGGCCGGCGCTTAAGGTGCGACGATGCGTTGATGCTCACCGGCGCGCTTGCCTCCCCCATAGGCCTGTCTGGAGTTCTGGCGGCAAGGCCGCGGCGGCTCGCCCTCGCGATCCACCGCCCGCCCGAGGCGGTGTATCTCGTCGCCGACTTTCACCCAGGCCGGGGCCGCGCGCCAGCCTGATAGGCTCATCGTCTCGTAACAATATCGATCTGGTGCTCGACAGGTCGCTCGCTGGTTAGTCGCGATTCGCGGGGAAGAGGGATGCTCAGCGGGCCGCGACGGGCGCGCGTTTCGCTTCGGCGGGGACCAGCCGCGCGAAGGCGCCGGAGTCGGTCAGGACGTAGATCAGGCCGTCGGGGCCCTGGCCCACGTCGCGGATGCGGTCCATGTCGCGCAGGATCACCTCCTGGGACGCCAGGCGGCCGTCCTCGAACCTGATCCGATAGAGGTTGCGCTGCTTCAGGGTGGCCATGAGCATGGCGCCTTTCCAGCGGGGGAAGGCGTCGCCCGTATAGAAGGTGATCGCCGACAGAGACGGCGCCGGGACATAGGCCACTACCGGCTGTTCGTAGCCGCGGCCGTCGGGGTTGGCGCCCACCGGCTTGTCGTCATAGCGATGGCCCCAGGTGACCACCGCCCAGCCATAGTTCTTGCCGGGGCTGAGGCGGTTGATCTCGTCGCCGCCGCGCGGGCCGTTCTCGGTCTCCCACAGCTCGCCCGCGGGACTGAAGGCCAGGCCGAGCGCCACGCGGTGGCCGAAGGTCCAGATGTAGCGGGTGATGCCCTGCTTGTCGGCGAAGGGATTATCCGCCGGCACACTCCCGTCGTCGTTCATGCGCAGGATCTTGCCGCCGGGGACGGTAAGGTCCTGTGACGCGGCGGCGGTCAGCGGCCCGTCGTAGCCGACCGCGCTGTAAGGGACGCTGACATAGAGATGTCCCTGGGCGTCGAAGGCCATGCGCTTGGCGCCGCCATAGTTGTTGGGGATCTCGGCGATCACCGTCTCGTCCACCCAGCGGCCCTTCTCGATCCGGCCGCGGTGGACCTTGATGATGAGGGTCTCGTAGGCGCCCTGCAGCCCACCGGGCGCGGGCTCGGTGGTGCCCACATAGATCCAGCCGTTCTGCCTGTAGTTGGGATGCAGGACCACGTCCTGGACGGCCTGGTTCTGGGAGCTGGCGGCGAGCCCGGACTTGCCGGTGGGCGCGCCGATGACCGGCTCAGGCAGCAGCTTGCCCCTCTCCATGATGCGCAGGCGCCCGATACCCTCGGTGAGCAGGATCCGGCCGTCGGGCAGGAAGGCGAAGGCGAAGGCCGACGGCAGCCTGGCCAGCGCCTCGACCTGGAAATCATGCAGGTCGGTGTGGACGACCCCGGTGGGGACCTTGGTCCCGCCGCTGCCCTCGACCCGGCGCTTGCGGCGGACGAAGCTGACCACAGCCTCGATCTCGTCATGGCTGAGCTGGTTATTGAACGCCGGCATCTTCGGCGGCAGTCCTTCGCGGACCACCCTGGTCATGAGGGCGGCGGAGTCGCCGTGGGTCAGGCCACGTCCCATCAGGGCTGGGCCCTCGCCGCCGGCCAGGTTGCCACCGTGACAAGCCGCGCACAGCTGGCCGTACCGGGTCTCCCCGATGCTGGGGTCCTGCGCACAGGCGAGGGTCGGCGCCAGCAACGCCGCGACAACAGCCAGCCACATCGCCCGCATGGCGTCCTCCCCCAATTTGATTTGTACCGGCGCCCGGTCGGAAGACGGCGCCGGCGACCTTCAGGTCGATGATCTGCACTTCCGTATAACGCAGTTCCGCCAGCACGGCGTCGCTGTCCGCGCCCAGCCCCGGGGCCGGCCGGGCCAGCAGCACGTCGCGATCCAACTGCAGGGGCGCGCCCACCAGCCTGACGCTGCGGCCGTCCCGGTAGTCCACGTCCCAGGCTTCCCCGCCATCGGCGGGCAGCTACTCCGCGGCGGCGGGTACAGGCTTCGCCCAGCCGTCGCCGGTGCGGAACACCTGCTTGGCGATGCCGCCCAGGATCAGCGCCTTGTCCGCCTCGGGCACGCCCTTGAAGATGCGCTCGATGGTCTCCTGCGAGTTCGGGAAGGTGGTCTCCGAGTGCGGGTAGTCGGACGACCACATGATGTTCCTGCCGCCCAGCTTGTGGAGGTTGTCGATGCCGGCCACCTCGTCGATGAACGATCCGTAGACGTTCTGTTCCATGTAGAAGCTGGGGGTCTCGGTGAGCGGATTGTTGGTCCAGAAGCGGTGTTTCTTCCAGGTGGCGTCCATGTAGCCGGCGAACCAGGGGAACCAACCCACGCCGCTTTCCGCCAGCACCAGCTTCAGGCCGGGGAACTTCTGGAACACCCCGCCAAGGATCATGATGGCGGCGGGCTCGGCCATGGCCAGCTTGGACATCGCCAGGTCGGCCAGGAACTTCTCGGGCTCCTGGAAGCGAGGGCTGCGGCCGCCCAGGTGCATGGTGAGCGTCATGCCCAGCTCCTGCGCCTCGGCCCAGAAGGGCTCAAACTCAGGCTGGTCGTAGCGGCGCGAACCCATGGGGTCGCCGCGGATCGCCAGGATCTGCGAGGCGCCGGCGGCGGCGGTGGCGGAGATCCGCTCGGGCGACAGCGGGAAGGCCGGGATGTTCGCCGAGGTGAAGCCGAGCTTGGCGGCCTCGCGCAGCAGCCGGATGGCGTTGTCGACCTCGCGCATCGGCAGGTAGGCGACGCCGGTGAACCGGTCGGGCGCGTAGCTGCAGAAGTCCGCCAGCCAGCGGTTATAGGCGCTGAAGCTCTCCATATAGAGCTCGTCGTTGCGGGTGCCGATGGGGCCACCGCCATAGATGACGGCCACGTCCATGCCGTCCTGGTCCATGTCCGCCAGGCGTTCGGCGGGCATCCAGCCGCCCTTGCGGGCGTCGGACAGCTTGCCGGTCATCTTGTAGTCGGTCCACTTGCGGCCAGCCTGGGCGTTGATCAGGCTGATCTTCTTACGCTGGCCTTCGAACACGACGTAGTCGGCGTCCTCGGCGTGCTCGAGCTTCGGAGCCAGATCGGCTAGGTGCGCGGGAAGGTAGTCCTTCCAGAACGTCGCCGGCGGATTCACATGTACGTCGGAGTCGACGATTTGATAGGTACGGGCCATGGCGCTCCTCCTGGTCAAAGCATTGCTGGCTGGCCGCGGCCCGGTCCAATATGAAAATACTACTTCCTGATATTTGCGATGATATCAGCGCCTCATTACTTAGCAAAGTAGTAGTATTCCTAGCGCGCCGGGAGCCAGGCCCCGCTTCCATGAATTGCTTGCTTGATCGAAAGGCAGAGTAGTCGCCAGAACAGGCGCGATCTCAGTCCCGATAGCCGGGATCGATACGGTCCAGCTTGCGCCGCAGCGCCGCCCAGGCGGGGCCGCTGTTGGAGCCTTTGCTGCGTAGGAGCTCGCCCATGCCGCGGGTCTTCTCCAGCGCCTCTTCGGAGGGCTGGTTGAGGGGCCGGCCCATGGCGAGCGTCATGTACTGGGTGCGGCAGGCCCGCTCGAGATTGAACATCCGCTTGAAGGCGGCGCCCACCGTCTCCCCCACCGTCAGCGAGCCGTGGTTGCGCAGTATCATCATCCCACGCTCGCCCAGATCCTGTTGAAGCCGCCCGCGCTCGCCCGGGTCGATCGCGACCCCCTCATAGTCGTGATAGGCGAGATCGGCCTGCAGCAGCATGGTGGTCTGGTTCAGCGGCATCAAGCCCTCCGCCAGGGCCGAGACGGCCATGCTGGCGTCAGTGTGCAGGTGGATCACGCAGTTCACGTCGGGCCGGCCCTCATGGATGGAGCTGTGGATGGTGAAGCCGGCTCCGTTCACCGGATAGGGCGTGTCGCTGAGGATGCGCCCGTCCAGGTCCACCTTCACCAGGGACGAGGCGGTGACCTCCTCGAACATCAGCCCGTAGGGGTTGATCAGGAAGGCTTCCTCGCCTGGGACCCGGGCCGACATGTGGGTGGCGAGCAGGCTGTCCCACCTGTAGTGCGCGGCCAGCCGGAATGCGGCCGCCAAGTCTTCGCGGACCTCGCCCTCGGTCCCGGGCGCAGGGGCGGCGCCCCCGAGGTCGACCCTCAATTCCACCTTCATTCGAGCACCCCACCTCGGCGTCGCGCTCGACGCCGTGGGAAGATGGAGGTCCACCGCCGATCGGGTCCAATATGAAAATCGTCTCCGATAGATACGCTACCGGGCGTCGGGCGTGGCGGGATGCGCCGCACTGGTGATCGGGCGGCAATCACGGTCATATTTCTGCAATTCAAATTCATATTGGCTGGAAGTGCGGGCGGCTCTTATCCTGGCGCCAGGCCGGATATCCTGACTGCGTTGCAATGAGACTGGCCATCGGCGGTATCGGACGTTTCGGGACGTCTGAGCGCCCGCCGGCCGAAGGAGGCCTGCATGCAAGCGATCGTCGTCAACGGGAAGCGTCTGGAGACCGACGCCGACCCCTCAACGCCGCTCCTGTGGG
This sequence comes from Caulobacteraceae bacterium, assembly GCA_947474775.1. Lineage (GTDB taxonomy): Bacteria > Pseudomonadota > Alphaproteobacteria > Caulobacterales > Caulobacteraceae > Phenylobacterium. The sequence continues at coordinate 14,050 of CANJKG010000010.1, forward strand.
TCCTGCGCGACCACCTGGGGCTGACGGGCGCCAAGTTCGGCTGCGGGGTGGGCCAGTGCGGCGCCTGCACGGTGCAGATCGACGGCGCGGCGGTGCGCTCCTGCCTGGCGCCGCTGTCGGCGGTGGGGGAGGGCCAGGTCAAGACCATCGAGGGGCTGTCGGCCGATTGCAGCCATCCGCTGCAGAAGGCGTGGATCGAGCTCAATGTGGCGCAGTGCGGCTACTGTCAGGCTGGGATGCTGATGGCGGCCGAGGCCCTCTTGAAGGCCAAGCCCGATCCCACCGACGCCGACATCGACGCCATGGTCAGCAACATCTGCCGTTGCGGGACCTATGTGCGGGTGCGGGCGGGGATCCACCGCGCGGCGGCGGAAATCCGCAAGACGAGGGGGGCCTAGGCGATGAACGCGATCTCCATCGACCGCCGCCGGTTCTTCGTCAGCGTCGCCGCCGTGGGCGGGGCGCTGGTGGTGGGCGTCCAGCCCCGCAACGCCGCGGCCGGGGCGCTGGCCTCCGGCATCGCGCCCTGGCTCTCCATCGCCTCGGACGACACCGTGACGGTGTTCGTGGCGACGCCGGAGATCGGCAACGGGGTGCTGACCCAGTGCGCCATGCTGGTGGCCGAGGAACTGGGCTGCGCGTGGTCGCATATCCACGCCGAGCCGGCGACGCCGACCTTCAATTACCTGAACGGCGAGCTGTACACCAAGGCGATGGGGCGGCTCGGCTTCTTCGCGGGACGGTCCACGACGCCGGCGCGCATGACCACCTTGCTGCAGGTGGGCGCCAGCGCCCGCGAGCGGCTGCGCGCGGCGGCGGCGCAACGCTGGCAGGTCCCGGTCTCGGAGATCGAGGCCAGGGACAGCCTGCTGCGCCACAAGTCCAGCGGCCGGACCCTGCGCTACGGCGAGGTGGCCGAGCAGGCCGCGAAGGTGTCCATGGCGGAGGAGCCCGCCCTCAAGCCGCAGAGCCAGTGGAGCCTGCTGGGCAAGTCCCGGCCGGGCAAGCTGGGCGCCGCCAAGGTGGTGGACGGCTCTGCGGTCTACGGCATGGATGTGCGGCTGCCGGGCATGCTCTACGCCGCCCTGCGTCAGGCGCCGGTCCACGGCGGCCGGCTGAAGTCCTATGACTTCGAGGCCATCCGCCAGATGCCGGGGGTCCACAGCGTGGTGGTGGTGGACCCGTCGGAACCCAGGACCAACATCAAGGTCCCCGCGCCCCTGCCGGACCTGACCCAGGCCGCCAGCGGGGTGGCGGTGGTGGCGGAGCACTACTGGCAGGCCAGGCAGGCGCTGGACGCCCTGCCGGTCGCCTGGGAGGCCGGCCCGGGCGCGGACTGGGCCACCCACGAGAAGATCAGCGCCGCCGCGCTGGCGGTCTGCGAGGCCCCCGCCAAGGAGGTGTTGTCCAAAGGCGACGCGCTCGGACGCCTGGGCCAGGCCGGCGCCAAGACCGTCTCGGCCGCCTATCTCACCCCGTTCTGCGACCACGTCACCATGGAGCCGCTGAACGGCACGGCGCTGGTGACGCCGGAGCGGACCGACCTGTGGCATCCCTCGCAGAACCCGCAGCAGGCCTTCGCCATCGCGGTGGAGGAATCCGGCGTCCATCCGAGCAACGTCCACGTGCACCAGACCCTGGTCGGCGGCGGCTTCGGACGGCGGGTGCATTGCGACGACGTGCGCATGGTGGTGGCGGTGGCCCGCAAGGTCCCGGGTCGGCCGGTGCACGTGATCTGGTCGCGGGAGGAGTCCATGCGCCAGGGGCGCTACCGCCCGCTGGTGGCGACGAAGATGACGGCGAGCCTGGGCGAGGACGGATTGCCGGACGCGTTCCTGGCCCGCTACTCGGGGGTCGGCGCCTCGACCACGGGACTGGTGACCTGCGCCTACGCCAATGGCCCGATCCCGAACTTCCGGGTCGAGGGTCAGACCGTGCCGGCGCACATCAGGACCGGACCCTACCGCGGTCCCAACTACAACGCCCATGCCTTCATGGTGGAGAGCTTCATCGACGAGTGCGCCGCAGCCGCGGGCGCCGATCCCCTGGACTATCGCCTGAAGCTGCTGGCCAGGTTCGACGACCCGGCCTGGACCAAGTGCCTGAAGGTGGTCGCCGAGAAGTCGGGCTGGGGCGGGCGGCTGCCGCGCGGCCAGGGGCGGGGCGTCGCCATCAGCAACTGGAGCGCTACGGCGCCCGGGCAACCCAAAGAGGGCACCACGGTGGCGGCCGTGGCCAGGGTGGAGGTCTCCCGCGCCGGCGAACTGAAGGTGCGCCAGATCGACATGGCCTTCGACTGCGGGCAGGTCATCGACCGCGACGGGGTGCTCGCCCAACTGGAGGGCGGCGCGGTGTTCGGGCTGAACATGTCGCTGAACGAGATGCTGACGATCCGCGACGGCCAGGTCGTCGAGGGCAACTACAACGAGTATCCGATGCTGCGGATGGGCGACCTGCCGGACATCCGGATCCATTTCGACGCCCTGTCCGGCAACGACCGCTACAGCGAAGTGGGCGAGCCGCCGGTGGGGCCGATCGGGCCGGCCATAGCCAACGCCATCTTCGCGGCCACCGGCAAGCGCATCCGCCAGACGCCGTTCCGTCTGCAGGACCTGAGCTGGGCGTAGGGAGGAGACCACCATGCGATGGCTGATGCCGGCCCTGGTGGCGGCGATGGCGGCGACGTCGTCCGCCCAGGCGCAGCCGCCGCAGCCTGTGCTCCCGCCAGGCGTGGCGGTGCGGGCCAACGGACCGCAGCTTTGGCTGACCACGCCTGAGGGCCTGACCCTCTACCACTTCGCGCAGGGCAGCCTGAAGGCGAAGGACGGGCCCTGCCTGGACGACTGCACCAAAGACTATCCACCCCTGCTCGCGCCCGCCGACGCGAAGCCGGTAGGCGACTGGACGGTGGTCCAGCACCCGGAGGTTGGTCGCCAGTGGGCCTATCGCGGACGGCCGCTGCACACCTTCCACCTGGACAGCAAGCCCGGCGACACCGAGGCCTTCCAGACCATGCGGGGCTCCTGGCTGGTGGCCGAATACTCCGCGATCCTGCGCCAGGTCGCGACCCCGGCCAGCGTGGAGGTGCGGGCCTCGTTCAGCCAGTTGGCGCTGAGCGACCTGTCCGGCAAGCTGCTCTACACCCGCGACGGGGAGGTGGTGGACGGCGATTTCCTATGCACAGGGGCCTGCCTCGACGAGTGGACGCCCCTGGCGGCGCCGCTGACGGCGCGGCCGGTAGGGGAATGGACGGTCGCGCATCGCCCCGACGGCCTGCGGCAGTGGGCGTTCCGGGGCAAGCCGGTCTACACCTATGACCGCGACGTGAAGTCCGGCGACCGCCTTGGCGAGCTGGCCATGTCCTGGCGCCTGGCGACCGTCGAACCGTCTGACGGCGCTCGGTGACGCCCAGCCCGCCGGACGCTACTACGGCGTGATTGGCCAATGTCTGAAGGCGGCCATGGCTAGGCCCGAGCGGGTCGGCGGCGGCCTGTTCATCGATCCCCGCTGAGCGAGGCGGCCTGCGGGCACGCACGGACGCGGAATGTCGTTTCGTGTGCCGCCTGAAGCGATAAACTTGGCGCTGCTTGGAGATATCGAAACCATATCAAGCTCGACGGAATATAATATTGGACGGCGCTTCGGCCACCGTACGAACGTCCGAGACGATGTCGCCGCGTCACGCGTGAGCGATGGTGATGGCTTGCGACCCGATTGAGGATGTGAAACGAGCGAACTTTCGTCTGGGAGTTGCAGTCCCTGCGCGTTGAATACGGCCTCTTTTGATATAATAATTATATCAAATTCCGTCTATCTGAATAAGCTGGCTTAGATAAACTGAGCAATTGTTGAAGTGTGGAGGGAATACTCGCTCAGGAGCCGCCGGCACATCATGCGCCGATGCACGGCAGAGCCTTATTTCAACAACCCAAATAGCCATAATTGATTGATTCCTGGGGGGAAAATGCGTCACATCAGCCTATTGGCCACGACCGTCAGCGCCATGGCGATAGCAACCGCCGCCTCGGCCCAGTCGGGCCGGAACGAGGTCGAGGAGGTGGTCGTCACCGGCTCGCGGATCGTCCGCGACGGCTATGAGGCGCCCACACCGGTCACGGTCGCCACCGCCGAGCAGCTGCGGAGCTCCGCGCCAGGCACCCTGGCCGATGGCCTGAACCAACTGCCGCAGTTCGGCGGCTCGCTGGGCTCCACCCAGAGATCGCTGGGCATCACCGGGGCCAGCCACGGGGGAAACTACCTCGCCCTGCGTAACCTCGGTCCCAACCGGACGCTGATCATGATGGACCAGCGGCGCCTGCCGCCCACCCAATTCAAGGGCCTGGTGGACGCGGGCATCGTTCCCGAGCTACTCGTCGAGCGGGTGGACGTGGTTACTGGCGGCGTGTCGGCGGTGTACGGGTCGGACGCCGTCGCCGGCGTGGTCAACTACATCCTCGACAGGAAGTTCACGGGCCTGAAGGTCAACGCCCAGTTCGGATTCTCCAACTACAGCGACAGCGGCTTCTCCTATGTTCCCGGGGTCACCCGGAAGACGGACTGGCTCAGCGATGGCAAGTCGTACCGCCTCGGGGCGGCCGGCGGCATGGCCTTCATGGACGACCGGGCCCATGTGCTGGCCAGCTTCGAGCGTTCTTACCAGGGCGCGGTCCGCCGGCCGGATCGGCCCTACACGCTGGAGAGTTGGGCCTTCGTCGGCAAGCCCGGCCTGGGCAACAACGCCGGCACCGCGGCCAATCCCTACTTCCTGGCGCGAAATGTCGTTCGCAACGACCTCAATTTCACCGGCCGGATCGGCTCCGGTCCCCCCGGCGTCATCCAGACGGAGGTCTCCGAAGACGGGCGCACCGTGCGGCCCTACGACCCGGGCATCGGCACGGGCATCCAGAACGCCTCGATCGGCGGCTCCGGCAGGCCCAGCCCGCAACTCAATTACGCCATAACCCCGCTCAAGACCGACCAGGGGTTCGCGCAGCTGGCCTACGACGTGACCGACAAGATCCGGGCCTCGGTGAGCGGCACCTACTCCCATTCGATCGCGGACGTCTACGGGCAGGGCGGCTCCATGGCCAACTTCCCGATGTTCAGCGGCAACCCTTACCTGCCCGCCACCGTCCAGGCCGCCATGACCGCCGCGAACACGGCCAGCGTGACGCTGAGCAAGCGGATGATGGAGCTCAATGGCCTGCAGGGGCTGGAGGAGTCCAAGGCCTATACGGTCACCGCGGCCCTGGAGGGGGAGATCGTCGAGGGGTGGAAATTCGACGCCTACTACGCCTATGGCCGAGCCACTTCGGATGTCACCCGGCCGGAACCCGAGAACAAGAAATGGTATGCGGCCCTGGACGCGGTGACCGTCACCGCCGCCAACGTGGGAGCCTCCGGCCTGCCGATCGGCAGCATCCAGTGCCGCATCAGGCTGACAAATCCCGGCCTCCAGCCCGGATGCGTGCCCTATAACGCCTTCGGCCTGCTCAACACCTCGCCGGAAGCCCAGGCCTACATCCTTGCGGTCACGGAGTTCAACGCCCTCCACATCTCCCACGACTTCTCGGTCTCGGTTTCCGGGAGCCCGTTCTCCACCTGGGCGGGCCCGGTGGGGGTCTCGGCGGGCGCCGAGTACCGCACCCTGAAGCTCGACGTGTTCAGCAACGCCGATCTCCTCGAGCCGCCGATCGACTACACGGGCGTCCGCGGCCTGCCGGCCACGACGCCGGGCCGGTTCTATCTGACCAACCAGGGTGAGACGCATGGCTCCACCAACGTGAAGGAGCTGTTCGGCGAAGTCGCCGTTCCGCTGGCCAGCGACATGCCTCTGGTCCACCGCCTCGAAGTCTCAGGTGCGGCCCGCCGGACCGATTACCAGCAGAGCGGGGCGGTCACGTCGTGGAAGGGCGGCCTCACTTACGAACCGATCCCCGATCTGCGCTTCCGGGCGGCGATCTCCCGCGACATCCGCGCGCCCACCCTGAACGAGCTGTTCGCCACCGAAACCAGCGTGCGCACGCTCAACTCGCTCGACCCGCACACCAACTTCACCGCGCCCACGGTCACCTTCACCGGCGGCAACCCGACCCTGAAGCCGGAGATCGGCAAGACCAAGACCCTGGGCATTGTCTATCGTCCGGAATGGGCGCCGGGCCTCGGCCTGTCCATCGACGCCTTCGACATCCGCATCGACGGGGCGATCGGGCAACAGACCGCGCTCGAGATCCTGAACGACTGCGAGTCGAACAACGGGGCGGGCGCCACCTGCGCCCTGATCGACCGGCCCTTGCCCTTCAGCAACAGGACGCCGGCCAACTTCTTCAGTGGCATCCATATCCGCCCGCTGAACCTGTCCTTCCTGCGGACGAACGGCGTGGACATAGACCTCACCTACCGCTTCGACCTTGCGGACGTCATGGGCGACCTCCCGGGGTCCATCGCGCTGCGGGCGGTCGGCACCTACACACGCAGGTTCACGACGCAGTTCACGGCGACATCGCCGATCATCCAGACGGCGGGCTATACAGAGACCACCGCCTTCGGCAACCAGCTGAAATGGAAGGGCGTGTACAGCGCCACCTACAGCAACGAGGGCTTCAGTTGGAAGCTCCAGGCCCGCCACCTGGGCAAGCTGAAGGCCGGCCCGACCCGGGTCTACACGCTCAAGGGAATTCCGGATTGGGTCTATTTCGACACGACCCTGGAGCGGCAGTTCGATGTCAGGGGCCATGAGGCGACGGCGTTCGTGACCGTCAACAACCTGCTCAACAAGGCCTATCCAATCTGGCCGGGAACCCTGGCCTCCGTCGGCACCGACATGCCCACCATCGTGGAAGTCTACGATGTGATGCTCCGTTACTTCACTGTGGGAGTCCGCGCCAAGTTCTGAAGGTCGAGCTGCAGGCAGCTCGACCAGCGAAAGTGTTTGAGATGCTGTTGCACCAGAGATGGCGTCCAATCCTGGGGGTGGCGATCCTGTTGGCCGCGGCCCCGATCAGCGCCTGGAGCATCGCCAAGGAGGGGCGGGGCGAACCTGTCACCAAGCTCCGGCGGCTGACCCAGGAGCAGTACAGGAACACCATCGGCGACATCTTCGGCTCGGACGTCGTTCTCCAAGGCCGGCTGGAGAACGACGTCCGCGTCCACGGCCTGCTCAACGTCGGCGCCTCCCAGGTGGCGGTGACCCCGGCCGGCTTCGAGCAATACGACCTGCTGGCCCGGGGCGTGGCCGCGCAGGTGACGGGCGAGAAGCGCCGCGCATATCTGATCCCGTGCAAGCCGGCCGACGCCGGCAAGGCCGACGATGCGTGCGCGCGACGGTTCCTCACCGAGACCGGCAGGCTGGTTTACCGCCGGCCGCTGAAGGCAGACGAACTCAGGGACTACGTCTCGACCGCGCGGACGGCGGCACAGCAGACCAAGAGCTTCTACGCCGGGCTGGAGACGAGCCTGGCCCACATGCTGGTGTCGCCGCAGTTCCTGTTCCGCGTGGAGCGGGGCCTGCCCGGGCCCGATGGCTACAGGCTGGACGCCTGGTCGAAGGCCCAGCGGCTGAGCTTCCTGCTGTGGGACGGTCCCCCCGATCCGGAGCTCCTGGACGCGGCCGAGAAGGGCGAGCTGGACACCGCCCAGGGCCTGGCGCTCCAGGCCGACCGAATGATCGCCTCGCGGCAGTTCGAGCGGGGAACGCGGGCCTTCTTCTCCGACATGCTCGGTTTCGACAACTTCTCCGGCCTGTCGAAGGACGGGGTGATCTATCCGAAATTCAACGTGAAGGTCGCCCAGGACGCCCGGGAGCAGACCCTGCGCCTGATCGTCGACCAGCTGGTGCGCCAGAACGGCGACTACCGCGACCTGCTCAGCACCCGGAAGGTGTTCCTCACCCGCACGCTCGGGCCGCTGTACGACATCCCCGTCCAGAGCCGGGCCGGCTGGGAGGTCGCGGAGTTTCCGCAGGGTGATCCGCGCAACGGGCTGCTGGGCCAGCTGGCGTTCGTGATGCTGCATTCGCACCCGGGGCGCAGCTCGCCGACCCTGCGGGGCAAGGCGATCCGCGAGCTGCTGCTCTGCCAGGAGGTGCCGCTTCCGCCCGCCAATGTGGACTTCAGCGTGGTCCAGCAGGTGAATAGCACCAAGCTTCCCACGGCGCGGGACCGGCTGACGGCCCACAACACCGACCCGGTCTGCGCCGGCTGCCACAAGGTCACCGATCCGCTCGGGCTGCCGCTCGAGGCGCTCGACGCCGTGGGCCAGCTGCGTCTCACGGAGAACGGCGCCAGGATCGACACCAGCGGCCAGCACGCCGGCGTGAAGTTCGACGACCCCGCCGGCCTGGCCCGCGCCCTGAAGCAGGATCCGTCGCTGAGCTCCTGCCTGGTGACGCGGGCCTATGCCTACGGCGCCGGCGAGCCCGCCACGGCGGACCAGGCCGCCTGGATCGGCACGCTCGAGAAGGACTTCCGGCAGGGCTATCGCTACCCCGCGCTCATGAAGCGGCTGGGGACCGCCCCCCTCTTCCACACCCTGCCAAGGCCGGCCTCGACGACGACCAAGGTCGCCCAGCTGCGCGGAGGGGCTTGAGTTGTCACACAAGATCACGCGCCGATTCCTCATGCGCGGCGCCGTCGGCGGCGCGGGCGTCGCCGTGGCGCTGCCTTTCCTGGACTGCTTCCTGGACGGCAATGGCCAGGCGCTCGCGGCGACCGGGGCGCCGCTGCCTGCGCGGTTCGCCACCTGGTACTGGGGGTGCGGCAACCATCCGGACATCTGGGTTCCGAAGACCACCGGCAAGGGTTTTGACTACACCCAGCAGCTCAAGCCGCTGGAGCGGCACAGGGACCAGATCAACGTCCTCACCGGCTTCAACGTCATGCTGGACGGCCGGCCCTCCGAGCCGCACACCACCGCGCCCTGGGCGATCCGAACGGGCACGGCGCCGCTGCGCGGAAATGTGGTGGATGTTCCCTCTTTCGACGTGATCATCTCCGACGCCATCGGCGCGGGCGCCCGGTTCCGCGCGCTGGACGCCTGCGCCATCGGCAATTCCAAGGAGAGCCTCAGCCGCCGCAGCCTCAGCGTCATCAACCCGACCATCGAGACGCCCCTGGCGCTCTACGCGCGGGTGGTCGGGGATGGGTTCCAGGACCCCAACGCCGGCGAGTTCGCACCCGATCCGAAGGTCATGCTGCGCAAGAGCGTGCTGTCCGGGATCAAGGACCAGCGCACCGCGCTAGGGCTGGGCCTGGGGGCGGCCGACCAGCGGCGGCTGGACGAGTATTTCACCTCCGTCCGGCGGCTGGAGGAGCAACTGGCGCTGCAACTCGAGAAGCCGGCGCCGGCCGACGCCTGCGTTGTGCCGAAGAAGCCCGGGGAAGGGCCGGTGGGGATGGTGATCGAGCACGCCAGGACCAACCACAGGCTGATGGCCGACCTTCTGGTCATGGCGCTGGCCTGCAACCAGACCAAGGTCGCCAACATGATCTTCTCCAACGGCGCCTCACACCTGCACACGGTGGGCGAGAGCTCGGACCACCACAACTTCACTCACGAGGAGCCATTCGACGAGACGCTCGGCTATCAGGTGAAGGCGGTGTGGTTCACCGAGCAGAGCATGGAGGCCCTGGCTGAGTTCATCGGCGCCCTGGCCGCGGTGAGGGAAGGCGACGGGACCCTGCTGGACCACTCGCTGGTCTACGCCCACTCCGATACGTCGCTCGCCAAGATGCATGCGCTGGAGGACATCCCGGTGATCTTGGCGGGCAGGGCCGGCGGGCGGATCAAGACCGGCTATCACATAGCCGGCCACGGCGCGGCGATCACGCGCACGGGGCTCACGGCCATGCGGGCGATGCGTGTGCCGGTGGGCGCCTGGGGCACCCAGTCCCAGGAGACGTCGAAGGCGGTGGACGAACTTCTGGCCTAGGGGGGACGATGCGGGTTGATACCGAAGGCAAGCGCATGCGGCAGCTGATTGCGGCCCTGATGGGCGTATTGGCGATTGCTCTGGCAGGCGCTTTGGCGACTCAGGCCGCGAAAGCCCAGTCCCTGTATCCGGCCCCGCATCCGTTGACGCCGCAGGGCGAGCCGTCCGAGGAAGGGCCTCGATGAGGCTGAATCTCGATCGCCGTCGCGCGGCCCTGCTGGGCGCGTCCCTCGTCGTGGCGACTGTGGCCGGACTAGGCGCCCAGGCGGTGCTGGCGGCCTCCTCGCCGACGCCCGACGAGGTCCCGGCGGAGGGCGGCAGGACCCTGGGGTTCGCGGTCTCCTGGTGGGACGAGGCGACCAGCCACGACTGCCCCGAGCTTATCCGCGGCCCGACCATGCGATCCGCCCGTCCGCCGTTTCCCGGCCCGGTTACCGGACCCAAGGGCGAGGACCTCTGCGATCATCCGACTCTGGTCCCGGACCCGAAGATCCCGACCATGGACAAGGCGGTGAACGTGGGGCTCAACCTCGACGGCGATGATGGAAGCGGCAAGCCGCCGCCCGGCGCCTGCGCCCACCAGAACTATGTCAGCCCAGCCGGGGAGACGGGGATCGACAACCAGTGGGGCCGTATATTCGGCTGCTGGTCGAGCTATACGAACAACGAACTCTACAACAGCCTGATGCGCGGCGGTGCGTGGTCCCTGCTGATCGAGGTCGTGGGCGTCGACGACCTGAGGACCGATCCGGAGGTCATCGTACGCGTGCAGTCGGGGGCGGACGAGCTGATCCTCGATACCGGCGGCATGCCTGTGGCCGGGGCGAGCATGCAGGTGAGCAACGATCCCAAATACCGGTGGGAGTCGCCTGGCAGGATCGTCGACGGCGTGGTCATCACCACCCGCAATGCCGACATGCGGGTGCCTAGCAGCCACCTGGACAAGAACCCCTTCATCCGCGACGCGCGGATGCGTATCGAGCTGGCGCCCGACGGCTCCGCAAAGGGCCTGGTCGGCGGTTACCAGGACGTCTCGGAGCAATGGCGCAAGTATGTGGGCTACGCCCGCAACGGGACCTCGCACAACAAGGCCGGCTGCCCGGCGGTCCACTATGTCCTGACCAAGAACGCCGACGGCCATCGCGATCCCAAGACGGGGCGCTGCACGACCATCTCCTCGGCCTATGAGTTCAAGGCGGTCGCAGCGCACATCACCCACCCGAAGGGCATGCAGCGGGCCCTTTCTGGCGCGGAACGAGTGCAGTGAGGCGTGCGGCGGGCGCGATCGGCGAATCGTCCGAGCCTTGAGGTGGGTGGCCAGTCGCTGGGTGGCGTGAAGGTCCATCGCAATTCCAGCTCGCCTGGACAGGGCCGTCGCGCAGCGTGAGACATCCGAGCTGGTTTCCTAATCTCCCGCGCAGGCGCAAGAATGTGATCGGCGCCTGCCTCTGGACGGGCGGGGAGGGAGCTTGAACCGATGAAGCCAGGCGAGGCCCCCGGACCGACTCCCGCCGCCGCGGCCTGGATATCGCTGGCGGTGCTGGCCGTGGCCCACGTCCTCAGCTTCATGGACCGAAAGCTGCCGTTCATCCTCGCCGACGCCATCAAGCAGGACCTGGCGCTGAGCGACACCCAGCTGGGTATCGTGACGGGGGCGATGTTCACCGTCGTCTATTCCACCATGGCGGTGCCGGTGGCGGCGCTGCTCGACCGCGGCTCGCGCAAGCGCATCATCGCCGTCGCCGTCATGGTCTGGAGCACGCTGACGGCGCTCGGCGGCCTGGCGCAGAACTTCTGGCAGCTCTGCCTGTCCCGCATCGGCGTGGCGGCCGGCGAGTCGGTGCTCACCCC
>CANJKG010000011.1 GCA_947474775.1 Caulobacteraceae bacterium
CCAGCTTCACCTTCGTCGAGCCCTATCCGGAGCGGCTGTTCGCCCGGCTTCGCGAGGCCGACCACGAGCGGTGCAGGATCTTGCAGACGCCGGTCCAGGCCCTGGCGCGTGAGGTCTATGAGGCGCTGGAGCCCGACGATATCCTGTTCATCGACTCCACCCATGTGTCGAAGACCGGCAGCGACGTGAACTTCGAGCTGTTCGAGATGCTGCCGAGCCTCAAGCCCGGCGTGGTCGTCCACTTCCACGACACCTTCTATCCGTTCGAATATCCGGACAGCTGGATTTTCGAGGCGCGCCGCTCGTGGAACGAGCTCTACATCCTGCGGGCCTTCCTGGCGGACAACCCGACGTACGAGATCGTCTTCTTCAACGACTACTTCGCGCGCAAGCACGCCGGCGAGGCCGCCGCCCTGCCCGACTTCCAGCTGAACCCGGGCGGCGGCCTGTGGCTGCGTAAGCTGGGTTAGGCCCGGTCCAGCGCCCGGCTGACGTCGCGGGCGAGGTCGCCGGGGCCTTCCAGTCCGACGCTCATCCGCACCCAGCCCTGGGTCAGGCCGATGGCCACGCGCTCCTCCTCCGACAGCGAGCGGTGGGTGGTGGTGGACGGATGGGTGGCCATCGACTTGGCGTCGCCCAGGTTGTTGGAGATGTCGACGATCTCCAGGGCGTCGAGGAACCGCCAGGCGGCCTCGCGGCTGCCCAGGTCGAAGGCGACCACATTGCCGCCGCCGGTCATCTGGTTGGCGATCAGCGCGGCCTGCGGGTGGTCGGGCCGTCCGCAGTAGATGGTCTGCTTCACCTTGGAATGGGCGGCGATCAGGTCGGCGACCTTGCCGGCGTTGGCGGTCTGGCGGCGCACGCGCAGGTCGAGCGTCTCCAGGCCCTTCAGCAGCAGCCAGGCGTTGAACGGCGACAGCGCCGGACCGGTATGGCGGGCCATGTCCTTGTAGGCGTCGGTCATCAGGGGCTCGGAGCCCAGCACCGCCCCGCCCAGCACCCGGCCCTGGCCGTCGATGTGCTTGGTGGCCGAATAGACGACGACGTCGGCGCCCAGGACCAGGGGCTTCTGGAAGATCGGGGTGGCGAAGACGTTGTCCACCACCAGCTTCGCCCCGGCGGCGTGGGCGATCTCGGCCACCGCGCCGATGGCGCAGACCTCCAGCAGCGGGTTGGCCGGGCTCTCGATCAGGAACACCTTGGTGTTGGGCCGCACGGCCGCGCGCCAGGCCTCCAGGTCGGTGGCGTCGACATAGGTGGTCTCGACCCCGAAGCGCGGCAGGTATTGGGAGATGATCCAGCGGCAGGAGCCGAACAGGGCGCGGCCGGCCACCAGGTGGTCGCCCGCCTTGAGCAGGCCCATCAGCGAGAGGTGGACCGCGGCCATGCCCGAGGCGGTGGCGCGGCAGGTCTCGGCGCCTTCCAGCAGCGCCAGGCGATCCTCGAACATCTGCGTCGTGGGGTTGCCGAAGCGCTGGTAGATGAAGCCCGGCGCATCGCCGGCGAAGCGGGCATCGGCGGCGCCGGCGCTCTCATAGGCGAAGCTCTGGGTGAGGAAGAGGGCCTCGGACATCTCGCCATGCGGGGTGCGGTTCATGCCGCCGCGCACCAGACGGGTCTCGATCTCCCAGTCGTGCGGATCTTCGGCCATGGTGGGGCTCCTCTCTCGAACCGGAGGCGCATGAAGGCCGTCCGCCGCCGAGCGTCAAGGTCCCGCGTGCCGAAAGCCCTAGGGCAGCACGCCTTCGATGAACTTGAAGGTGTCGCTGAGCCGGAAGCCCAGGCCCGTCACGCCGGTGACGATCACCACCGCCACGAGGGAGGCGATCAGGCCGTACTCGATGGTCGTGGCGCCGGACTTGTCCCGGCGGAAAGTCTTGAGGACGGTTTTCACCCGGTCCCTCCGATGGCGTCCGACAGCATGGTCGGCCACCGGCGTTAGGGCGGCGGAAAGAAGCGCCGTTAACGCCGGAGGCGCCGCCGTTCGCCTGCGAGACTCGGCGCTTGCAAGACTCGGTTGGCCCGGCAAGTGTGCGCGGTCCATGAGCGACCCCCTGCGCGCAGGCATCCTGCCCTGCCAATCCATCGAAGACCTGATCGCCCAGGCGGCCATCCTCGCCGATGATCCGTTCGACGCCGACCAGGTGCAGCCGGCCAGCCTTGACCTGAGGCTGGGCGCCCGGGCGTGGCGGGTTCGCGCCTCCTTCCTGCCGGGGCGAGGGCGGCGCGTGGCCGAGCGCATCCGCGACGTGGCCATGCACGAGCTGGACCTGACCAAGGGCGCGGTGCTGGAGCGCGGCTGCGTCTACATCGCCGAGCTGCAGGAGAGCCTGGCGTTGCCGGCCGGCGTCTCGGCCCGGGCCAACCCGAAGAGCTCCACCGGCCGGGTGGACGTGTTCGTGCGCCTGCTCAGTGACGGCGGGCCAGCGTTCGACGACGTGGTCGAGGGCTATGTGGGCCCGGCCTATATCGAGATCGCGCCGCAGACCTTCTCGGTGCTGGTGCGGCGGGGCACGCGGATGAACCAGCTGCGGCTGAAGCGCGGCCAGCCTGAGCGGCTGTCGATCCGTGACGTGGGCGTGGACCTGACGGGCGACCTGGCGGGCTTCCGGGCGCGCCGGCACGCCGGCGTCATCGACCTGGATTTCGTGGATGGCCACGACCCGCGCGACTTCTGGGAGCCCTTGATCCCGCGCCGCGGCGAACTGCTGCTGGACCCCGGCGAGTTCTACATCCTGGCGTCCAAGGAGCCGGTGGTGATCCCGGTGCTGCAGGCCGCCGAAATGACCCCGATCGATCCGTCTGTGGGCGAGTTCCGGGTCCACTACGCGGGTTTCTTCGACCCAGGATTCGGCACCGAGGAGGCGCACGGGGTCGGCTCGCGCGGGGTGCTGGAGGTGCGCAGCCACGAGACGCCGTTCATCCTGGAGGACGGGCAGACCGTGGCGCGGCTGGTCTATGAGCCGCTGACCGAGCGGCCGAGCCGCCTCTACGGCGACCTCGGGTCGCATTACCAGAGGCAGGGCCTCAAGCTATCCAAGCACTTCAAGATCTGGGACGGGTAGGCGGGGCTTCGATGTGCGGCGGTGCGATAGCCGCTAGGTCTCCCGCAGATAGATCGACTGGCGCGGGCGCGCCAACACCTGGCGCAGCATGGGGGCGAAGGCCTCCAGAGGCATGGAGTCGTAGGCGGGGTCGAAGGCCGTCTGGTCGTAGAGGTGGCAGAACTTCGCCGTGAGTTCGAAGTGCGGATGGCCGCGGTACTGCTCCCGCATGTCGCGGTCCAGGCCGATGTGGTGGAAGAAGTAGTACCCCTGGAAGATCCCGTGCTGCTGCATCATCCAGTGGTGGGCCTCGGTGACATAGGGCTGAAGGATCGTGGCCCCTATCTCCGCGTGCTGGGCGGGGCCCAGGATGTCGCCCACGTCGTGCACCAGGGCGCAGACCACATATTCCACCTCCTCGCCGGCCCGATGGGCGCGGGTGGCGGTCTGCAGGCAGTGCTCCAGCCGGTCCACCGCGAAGCCGCCGTCGTCGCCGCGCAGAAGCTCCAGATGGGCGATCAGCCGGTCGGGGAGCTGGCGGGCGTGGGCCCTGGCGCATTTCATGACCGCGGCCCAGTCGTCCTCGGTCGCCTCCGTCATGGCGGTGAACCGGGCGCGGGCATGTGCGTCGCCGTCGGCCATGGGAGCCTCCCTGGGGTTGTCCGGCGGCCATGGTGGGACGGGTGTGGCGGCGGGTCAACGCGTTCGGCGGGCTTGAGGCCGTCTGTCGGAGCAGCTAGGACTGCGCCATCGCGGCCGTAGTTCAGAGGTAGAACGTCAGCTTCCCAAGCTGAATGTCGGGGGTTCGATTCCCCCCGGCCGCTCCAGTATCCAGCGCGGCGTTGTGGCGGCGGCTCCGCAGCCCGCCAGCAACCTGAGGCGCCCCATGGCTGATCCCACCACAATCCTCGCGTCCGGCGTGGCGGAACTCGGCCTGGGGGACGTCTATCAGATCTCCTTCGTGGTGGCGGACATGGACGTGGCGCTGCCGGTCTATGAGGCGATGTTCGGGCCGTTCAGCCGTCGCGACGTGGTGATCTCGCCGCAGACCTCCGCGCTACGCGGCGAGCCGATGGGGGCCGAGCTGTCTCTGGCGTTCGGAAGCAGCGCGGGCGTGGAGATCGAACTGGTCCAGGTGCGATCGGGCGAGACGCCCCATAGCCAGCACCTGCGGGCCCATGGCGAGGGACTGCACCACGTTGCGTTCAAGGTTCCGGCGTTCGACGCCACTATCGCGGACCTGCGGACCAAGGGGTTCTCCGAGGCCTGGCGCGGCGTATCCACCAAGGGGAACCGCTTCGTCTACCTGGAGGCGCCGCACCTCGCGCCCTCGATGATCGAGCTATTCGAGGTCTGAATTCAGCGCAGCAGGCGGAAGGTCTGGCGGATCTCCTCGACCACCACCGCCGGCGCCTCGGCAGGGGCGAAGTGGCCCGCGCGGTCGGAATAGCCGACGCGGACGAGGTTGTAGTAGCCGTCGACCCAGAAGCGCGAACGGCTGGTCTGGTCGTATTCGAAGAAGGTGATCCCGGTGGGAGCCTCCACCAGGGGCGTTCGGTCGTGGGCCGGCGTCCAGGGGGCCTGCTGGCGGGCGCGGTAGGCGCGGACGGAACTCCACAGGGTCTCGGTCAGCCAGTAGATCGAGAAGGTGGTGAGCAGGAACTCCTCGGTGAAGCTGGTTCGCACGTCGGTGCGGTGGTCGCGCCAGAAGTGCCGGCACTTCAGCAGCCAGGCCAGCATGCCGGCCGGCGAGTCGTGCAGGCCCGCCGCCAGGGTCTGCGGCTCGCGGGACTGGACCAGGCGGTGCGCGCTGGGCGGGGCGCCGGGCGTGAGCGGCCTGGCGGCGAGGATGGGATTGGAGGGCGGCGTGGCGGGCCGCTCGAAGCCCCAGTCGGTCTCCCATTCCAGCCCGGCCACCGCGTTCGGGTGGGGCCTGGCGTTGAACGGGACCGCGCCCAGCAGGTGGACGCCGATGACCTGGTCGGGGTGGGCGTGGCCGAGCTGGGCGGTGACCAGGTTGCCCATGTCGCCGCCGGCCGCGGCGAAGCGGTCGTAGCCCAGCACCTCGGTCATCAGCCGGCGCCACAGCTCGGCGTTGCGGAACGGTCCGCCGAGCGGCTCGCGGATCGGGCTGGAGAAACCGAAGCCGGGCAGGGACGGGACCACCACGTCGAAGGCGTCGGCCGGATCGCCGCCGAAGGCCGCCGGATCGGCCAGGGGTCCGACCGTTTCGGCCCAGTCCCAGTATGTCCACGGCCAGCCGTGGGTGAGGATGATCGGCATGGGTGAAGGTCCCCGGCCACGCCGGTGCAGGAAGTGGATCGGGACGCCGTCGATCTCGACACGGTAGTTGTCGAAGCCGTTGAGCCTGGCTTCCATGGCGCGGATGTCGAAGGCGAGCCAGGCGTCGACCCAGCGGCGCAGCTCGGCGGTGGGCACGCCGTAGCTCCAGTCGTCGTTGTCCATGTCCGGCGCGAAGCGGGTGCGGCGCAGGCGGTCCCGCAGGTCGGCGACGGCGGCCTCGGGGAAGCGGATCGTGAAGGGTTCGGCGGCGGGCATGGTCCGTGTTATCGGCGGCGGCAACATCGGTGCAAAGAAGGAATGGGCGGATGAAGGTCGGGATCGGATTGAGCGTCAGCCCGCGCAACTGGGTGGAGTTCGCGCAGGCCGCGGAGAACGCGGGCTATGACTCCTTCTGGCTGCCCGAGCACCTGATCCTGCCGGTGAAGATGTCGGGCAAGCCCGGCACGCCCAACGAAGGGACACCGCCGATCAGCTCGGACACCCCGGCCTTCGACCCGTTCGTGGTGATGGCCTACCTGGCCGGCCAGACCAGGACGATCCGGATGGGGACCAACGTCTATAACATCGGCCTGCGCCATCCCTTCATCACCGCGCGCGCGCTCACCACCCTGGACATGGCCAGCGGCGGGCGAGTGGATTTCGGGATCGGGTCGAGCTGGCTGGGCGAGGAATGGGAGGCCATGCAGCTGCCGTTCGAGCATCGGGGCCGACGCGTGGACGAGTCGATCCGGATCATCCAGCGGCTGTTCACCGAGGACGTGGTCGAGCATTCCGGTGAGTACTTCCAGTTCCAGCCGGTGAAGTTCCAGCCCAAGCCCACACAGTCGCCCTGGCCGCCGTTCCTGATCGGCGGGGACGCGCCGGTCTCGATACGCCGGGCGGCGCTGCTGGGCGACGGGTGGATCCCGATGGCGCAGACGGCCGAGAGCCTGGCGGCCAACATCAGGAAGATCGGCGAGATGCGCGCCGAAGCCGGCCGCACCGGGCCCTTCGAGGTGATCATGAACTTCGGCCGCCGCTATGCGCCGGACGACCTGAAGCGGTTCCGCGACGCCGGCCTGGACAAGGCGGTGGTGATCCCCTGGACCTCGGCGAAGGACGGGATCGACTCCCTCAACCGTTTCGCCGAGGAGATGATGCCGCAGCTGGCCTAAAAATGAAAACCTATCAGTTGTACTGCCAACTGTGATCCGATAACTGCGTCGGACGGCTTGGGTCCGGAGCGGGCGCGATGGATTTCGATTTCTCCGACGAGCAGAAGCAGCTGCGCGAGACCGCGCGCCGCTTTTTGGCCGAGCGCTGCCCGATGGAGGCCGTGCGCAAGGTGCTGGATGGCGAGGCGGCCTACGATGCCGGGCTTTGGCGCGCGCTGGGGGAGATGGGCTTCCTGGGCGCGGCGATCCCCGAGGCGCACGGCGGCCTGGGCGCGGGCTACCTGGAGCTCTGCGTGATCGCCGAGGAGATGGGACGCTCGCTGGCCCCGGTCCCGATGGCCTCGTCGATCTATCTGGCGGCGGAGTTCCTGAAGGCGGCCGGCTCGGAGGCGCAGAAGGCGACGTGGCTGCCGAAGCTGGCGTCGGGCGAGGCGGTCGGCGCCTTCGCGCTGGCCGAGGGTCCGGGGCGGATCTCGGCGAGCAGGATCAAGGCGGGCGTTTCCGGCGGCAAGCTCACCGGGACCAAGCTGCCCGTGGCGGACGGGCACGTGGCCGATGTCGCGGTGGTGGCCACCAAGGGGGCCAACGGCGCGCTCTCGCTATACCTGGTCGAGCTCGACGGGCCGGGCGTCGAGCGCGAGCTTCTGGAGAGCATCGATCCCACGCAGGGGCAGGCGCGCCTGACGTTCCAGGGCGCTGCGGCCGAGCCCCTGGGCGCGGCGGGGCAAGGCTCGCAGATCATCGCCGAGGTCTATGACAGGGCCGCCGTGCTGCTGGCCTTCGAGCAGATCGGCGGCGCCGAGCGGGCCCTGGAGATGGGCCGCGACTACGCCCTGGAGCGGATGGCGTTCGGCCGCCAGATCGGCTCGTTCCAGGCCATCAAGCACATGCTGGCGGACATGTACGTCTCCCTCGCCCTGGCGCGGGCCAACGCCTACTACGCCGCCTGGGCTCTGGCGGCGGGCGCCCCGCAACTGAAGATCGCCGCGCCCATGGCCCGGGTCTCGGCCACCACGGCCTTCCAGCACTGCGCCAAGAACAACATCCAGGCGCACGGCGGCATGGGCTTCACCTGGGCCTTCGACTGCCACCTCTACTATCGCCGCTCCAACGGCCTGGCTGCGGTGCTGGGATCGCTCTCCACCTGGCAGGATCTGCTGATCTCGCGGATGGCGGAGCTGAACGACCTGGGAGCGGCGGCATGAACTTCGACGATACGCCGCAGGAGGCCGCCTACCGCGCGGAGGTCCGCGCCTGGCTGGACGCCAACAAGCCGCGCGAGTTCGAGGACGAGCTGCGCCAGTCGACCTTCGGCATGATCGGCCTGAAGAGCGTCGACCCGATGATCGCCGCCAAGGCCTGGCAGAAGAAGAAGTTCGACGACGGCTGGGCGGTGCTGCACTGGCCCAAGGCCTACGGCGGGCGCGAGGCCACCCCCATCCAGCGGGTGATCTGGCAGCAGGAGGAGGGCCCCTACGCGGCGCTGTCGCAGATGTTCTCCATCGGACACAACATGTGCGGCCCGACCCTGATGGCCTGGGCGAGCGAGGCGGAGAAGGCGCGCCGGCTGCCGCCCCTGGCCTCCGGCGAGGAGATCTGGTGCCAGCTGTTCTCGGAGCCGGCGGGCGGCTCCGACCTGGCGGGGCTGCGCACGCGGGCCGAGCCGGACGGGAACGGCGGCTGGCTGATCAACGGCCAGAAGATCTGGACCAGCGGCGCGCACAACTCCCAGTGGGGCCTTCTGTTCGCCCGCACCGACCCGACGGTCGCCAAGCACAAGGGCCTGACCATGTTCTTTGTGGACATGCGCACGCCGGGCATCGAGGTGCGGCCGATCAAGCAGGCCAACGGCCAGTCCAACTTCAACGAGGTCCATTTCACCGACGTGGCGGTCCCCGACAGCCAGCGGCTGGGGGCGGTGGGGCAGGGCTGGCAGGTCTCCATGACCACCCTGATGAACGAGCGGCTGTCCATGGGCTCGAAGATGTCGGTCGGCTTCGCCGAGCTGTTCGAGCTTTGCCGCACGCTGGAGATCGATGGCCGGCCGGCGCTGGAGAATCCGGCGGTGCGCGCCAGGCTGGCCCACTTCGCCACCCTGGCCAGCGGACTGAAGAATATCTCCATGCGTGGCATCTCGGCGATCTCCAAGGGGCAGACGCCCGGGCCGGAGAATTCGGTGGGCAAGCTGGTGGGCGCCTCGGCCATGCAGGAGATCGCCCTCTATGCGCTCGACCTGGAGGGCGAGGCCGGCGTGATCTCCGACCCGGCGCTGGCGCCCATCAAGGGCCGGTTCCAGACCATGCTGCTGCGCACGCCCGCGGCGCGGGTGGAGGGCGGCACCGACGAGATCCTGCGCAATATCGTCGCCGAGCGGGTGCTGGGCCTGCCGGCCGATATCCGGGTCGACAAGGACGTGCCGTTCAACCAGATCCCCACCCGGCCGCCATCGCGCTGACCCACCGCCAAAGGCGCCCGGGCGGCAGATCGAAATTGACATACTCTCATTTTTGAGGTCTATAGGGGACATAAGGCCGGCGAGCGCAACGGTTGCGCCCAGCCTCCAGCGGGAGAAGCGTCGATGAAGATGGAAGAAATGATCATCGCCAGCGTGGATGATCACGTGATCGAGCCGCCGACGATGTTCGACCAGCACCTGTCCAAGGAGCATCGCGCGCTCGCGCCGCAATACACCAACGACGCCGACGGCAACGGCGCCTGGCGCTGGCCCCACGAGCAGAAGCAGACCTTCAACGTGGGCGTGAACGCCGTCGTCGGACGACCGCGCGAAGAGTACGGCATGGAGCCCATGAACATCGACCAGATGCGCAAGGGCACCTGGGACGCCAAGGAACACATCGACGACATGAACCAGATGGGCGTCTTGACCGCGCTCATGTTCCCGACCTTCGCCAACTTCGACGGCAGCTGGCTGTGGGGAGATGTCAAGGACAGGGAGAACGCCGAGCGCGTGATCCGCGCCTACAACGACTGGCATATCGACGAGTGGTGCGGCCCCTATCCCGGGCGCTATTTCCCCACCGCCGTCCTGCCGCTGTGGAGCATCGAGGCCACGATGGCGGAGATGAAGCGGGTCGTGAAGAAGGGTTGCCGGTCGGTGTTCTTCCCCGCGAACCCGGCCAAGGGCGGCAGGCTGCCGTCGGTCCACGATCCGGTGTGGGAGCCCATGTGGGCCTTCGCCAACGACGAGCATGTGGTGTTCAACTGCCACATCGGGACGGGCAACACGGCTAACGCCAACTCGGACCTGTCGCCGGTCTCGGCCTGGATCACCGCCATGCCGATGGCCATCGCCACCGATGCGGCCGACCTGCTGCACCTGCGCGCCCTGCTGCGGTACCCGAACCTGAAGATCGTGCTGTCCGAAGGCGGGATCGGCTGGGTTCCCTACATGCTGGAGCGGGCCGACTTCACCTTCAAGCACCATGGCCCGTGGGTGCGGACGAATTTCGGCGGCAACCTGCCGTCGGAGGTGTTCCGCGAGCACTTCCTGACCTGCTTCATCGACGACAAGTTCGGCTGCAAGAACTACCAGGACGTGGGCGAGGACATCATCGCCTACGAGTGCGACTATCCGCACTCCGACTGCACCTGGCCTGGGGTGGCGGAAGACCTGTGGGAGAACGTCAAGGACCTGCCGGAGCGGGTGATCAACAAGATCACCCACCAGAACGCCTACAAGTTCTTCGGCGTCGATCCGGTCGCCCAGCTCGGCGCGGCCAACTGCACCGTGGCCACGCTTCGCGCCAAGGCCGCGGCGGTTCCGGTGGACATCTCGACCAAGTCCTACGACGGCAAGGACGCGCGCGTGCACGGCGACGACGCCCAGCCGGTGACCTCCGCCGATGTCGCCGCCACGCGGGAACTGCGCCGCGCGCCGATGACGCTGACGTCGGCCTAACCAGATCTTGGGCGGCGATACGTCCGCCCGGATGACGACATGGCCGGCTCCGGAGCGCTGAGCTCCGGAGCCGGTCAGCAATCAGGCTTCAAGACCCAATACAGCGTCGATCCGCGACGCGTTCGGAGGATCGCATGAAGGTCAGCGCTGTGCTGGGGGAGGATTTCAAGGCCATCCCCAAACGGGCCGCCGAACTGGAGGCGGCCGGCGTCGGCGCCCTATACAGCTCCGAGGTCGCGCGCGAGCCCTTCCTGCCGCTGATGCTGGCGGCCGAGCACACCACCAGGCCTGACCTCATGACCTCCATCGCGGTGGCGTTCTCGCGCAATCCGATGACGCTGGCCGCCGTGGCCCATGAGCTCAACGCCTATTCCGATGGCCGCTTCGTTCTGGGATTGGGATCGCAGGTGAAGAGCCACATCCTGTGGCGCTTCAACATGCCCTGGAGTTCGCCGGCGGCGCGGATGAAGGAGATGATCCAGGCGCTGCACGCCATCTGGGACTGCTGGTACGACGGCAAGGACCTGGATTTCCGCGGCCAGTTCTACACCCACACCCTGATGACCCCGCGCTTCATGCCGGGAAACACCGAGGCGGGGCGCCCGCGGGTGGTCGTGGCCGCCGTCGGTCCCCTGATGACCAAGGCCGCCGCCCAGGTGAGCGACGGGGTCATCTGCCACGGCTTCACCACCGAGAAGTACATGCGCGAGGTCACCATCCCGCAGGTCGAGGCGACGCTGGCCGAGGAAGGCCGGTCGCGGGACAAGTTCGAGATCGTCTATCCGGCCTTCACGGTGGTGGGCGAGGACGAGAAGGACATCGCCGAGCAGACCAGGAAGATGCGCCAGCTTGTGGCCTTCTACGCCTCGACGCCTGCCTATCGCGGCGTGCTGGAGATCCACGGCTGGGGCGATCTACAGACCGAGGTGCAGAAGCTGGTCAAGGCCGACCGCTGGAGCGAGACCGGCGACCTGATCGACGACCAGGTGTTGAACGCCTTCGTCACCATCGGCGACGCGGCCTCGGTGGGCGAACAGCTGGCGAGCCGTTTCGGCGACATCGTCGACCGGGTGAACCTGTCCAGCCGCACGGCGTCCACGGACGAGATGGCGACCATCGTGGACAGGCTGAAGACCGTGGACCGGACGGCCCGCCGGGCATGAGCCGCCATCGCGAGAAGGATGTCTGTATCGTAGGTCTGGGCCAGACGCCCCTTTATCGCAAGCCGCACACCTATCCGTTCGTGCTGGCGCTGGACGCCTGCGAGGCCGCCGTCGCCGATGCGGGCCTGACCCTGGCCGACATCGACGGCGTCGCGACCTTTCCCCTGGGCCAGCCGGGCGTAGGCGAGGGGATCGCGGCGGCCCATACCGCGGACGTGTCCGCCAGCCTGGACCTCAAGCTGACCTGGCATGGCGCCAGCGACAACGCCGCGCAGTTCTCCTCGGTGCTGGCGGCGGTGGCGGCGGTCTCCGCCGGCTACTGCAAGCACGCCCTGGTCTGGCGCTCCTGGGGAGAGCGTTGGGTCCCGAGCTATGGCAGCGCGTTCAAGGGGCCGCGCAAGTCCCTGCCGCCGACCTTTGGGCGCAAGGCCTGGCTGGAGCCGTTCTGGGCGCCCTCGGCGTCCAACTGGGTGGGCGTCCACGCCAGCGCCCACATGCACAGGTACGGGATCACCCGCGAGCAGATGTCGGCCATCGCCATCGTCCAGCGGCAGAATGCGGCGCGTAACCCCAAGGCCATCTACCGCGACGCGATCACCCTGGACGACTACATGTGCGCCCGGATGATCTCCTCGCCGTTCGGGCTCTACGACTGCGACGTGCCCTGCGACGGGGCGATCGCGGTGGTGATCACCAGCGCCGAGCGGGCCAGGGACCTGCCGCAGAAGCCCGTGCATTTCGAGGCGGTGGGCGGCGGATCGCAGGACCGGATGGAGTCCTGGGTCAGCCGACGGGATTTCCCGCACATGGTGCTGAACGACGCGGCCAAGATGATGTGGTCGCGCACCGACCTGAAGCCCAAGGACGTGGACACCGCTCACCTCTATGACGGCTTCACCTATCTGGCCATGTTCTGGCTGGAGGCGCTGGGCTTCTGCAAGGAAGGCGAGAGCGGCGCCTTCATCGAGGGCGGCCACCGCATCTCGCCCGACGGCGAGCTGCCGCTGAACTCCAACGGCGGCCAGCTCTCGGAAGGGCGCACCCACGGGCACGGGCACCTCTGCGAGGCGGTGCTGCAGCTGCGCGGCCAGGCGGGGGATCGCCAGATCAAGGACGCCAAGGTGGCGGTGGCGGGCGTCGGTGGCGGATACCTGGGCGGCGCCCTGCTCCTGAGGGCCGACTGATGGGCGTCCTACTCCGCAACCTCGGCGGACGAAGGCCCAGAGGCGCGGTCCCCGGGCTTCCGCTTGCGCCCCGCGGGCTTGGGTTCCGCCAGGAGGCTGGTGGAGCCGGGCGCGATCAGCGAGGCCAGCAGAAAGGCCGCCGCGTCCATCAGCTTGGGCCGCGAGCGGGTCGCGGGCAGGCGGGTGATCGCGGGGATCCGCTCCAGCATGGTCATCATCAGGGTGGCCATGGAGTTGCTGTCCACCGGGAATCCGGACGCCTCGATGCGTTCGCAGATCATGTTGAACATGCTGAGCGTCGCCTGGTGGCGGGCCTCGCGGAAGCGCTTGTCGCCCTCCTCCGCCGCCAGGTTGCGCAGCCGCAGCACCGCCTGATGCTGATCCCAGAAGCTCATGTAGGCCTGGACGATGACGCGGGCGTTGCGCAGGGCGTCCTCCGGGGCCCAGGGCTGGGCCAGCAGTTCCTCGATGACCGGGGTGATCTGCTTCACCTCCAGGGCCAGAGCCAGGACCACGTCGGTGACGTCGTCGAAGTAGATGTAGAAGGTGGCGTTGGAGAGGCCGGCGAAGGCGGTGATCTCGGTCACCTTCAGGTCGCGGATCGAACGCTTCTCGATCAGCGCGGCGGTGGCCTGCATGAGCCGGGCGCGGGTCCGCGCGCCCTTCTGGCCCATCTTCTGGCCGTACAGATTCTGCGCGTCCTTGGACGACATGGTCCCCGATCCCGCCTCCGCGATCCGGCGCCCTTCAGGTCTGCGCGCGAACGCGCACGCCTGAGGCGTCACCCGGAATCATACAGACGCGCCATGGTTTCGCAAGAGTAATGTCAAATATAATTTACAATTATAATTCATCCGTAGATTTGAAATCAAAACGTTATTGTCGGCGTCCGCCGATATGACTGGAGATATGTAGTCATGACGATCGATTTCGCACCTGAGCCCGAGTATCAGGCAAAGCTTGACTGGGCGGCCAGGTTCGTCCGTGAGGAGGTAGAGCCTCTGGACCGCTGGATCATGGACGCCCGCGGCGCGCCGGGCTCGGCGCCCGATATCGTCTTCGAGGGGCCTCCGGCCGAGAAGCGGGCCTTCGACAAGCAGGTGAAGGCCCTGCAGGACCAGGTGAAGGCCAACGGCATGTGGGCGCTGCACCTCAGCAAGGACCTGGGCGGACTGGGCTACGGCCAGGTGAAGCTCGCCCTGCTGAACGAGATCCTCGGCCGTTCCGGCATGGCGCCGACCGTCTTCGGCAACCGCGCCCCCGACAGCGGCAACGCCGAACTGATCGCCCACAACGGCACCCAGGCGCAGAAGGACCGCTGGCTGAAGCCGCTGCTGAACGGCGAGTTCCGCTCCTGCTACTCCATGACAGAGCCGCACGCGGGTTCGGACCCTGGCGAGTTCAAGACCCGCGCCTGGCGCGAGGGCGACGGATGGGTGCTGGACGGCGAGAAGTGGTTCTCATCCTACGCCGACCAGTCCGAACTGCTGATCGTGATGGCGATCACCAGTCCCGACGCGCCGCTGGCGCAGCGGGCCTCGATGTTCCTGGTGCCGCGGCATACGCCGGGCGTGGAGATCGTCCGCAACGTCGGCATGATGCACCAGAAGTTCGGTGGCGGTGAGCACGGCTACGTGCGCTACAACAAGGTCAAGCTGCCGGAAGACGCCTTGCTGGGTAAGGAGGGCTCCGGCTTCCTGGGCGCCCAGACCCGGCTCAGCGGCGGCCGAGTCCACCACGCCATGCGCACGGTGGGCGTCTGCACCCAGGCCCTGGAGATGATCTGCGAACGCGCGCTCAGCCGGACCACGAAAGGCGAGCTCCTGGCCGACAAGCAGATGGTTCAGGACATGATCGCCGACTCCTACATCCAGCTGAAGCAGTTCCGGCTGCACGTGCTCTACGCCGCCTGGCTGATCGACCGGGACAAGGCCTATACCCGCGAGGTGCGCACGGAGATCGCGGCCGTGAAGGTGGCTGCGCCCAAGGTGCTGCAGGACATCGTCTATCGCGCCATCCACCTGCACGGCTCGCTGGGCGTCTCCAACGAGACCCGGCTGGCCCAGATGTGGGTGGCGGTGCCGACCATGGGCATCCACGACGGGCCCTCGGAAGTGCACAAGGTCACCATCGCCCGGCAGGTGCTGCGCGGCCACAAGGCCTCTCCGGACCTCTTCCCCACCTATCATCTGCCCAAGGAGATCGCCGCGGCGCGCGCCAAGTTCGCCGACCTCATCGAGCGCCAGGTGCTTGAGGAGGCGTAGTCAACCAAGGACGTCATGGCCGGGCTTGTCCCGGCCACCCATGATCTCCGCGTTTCAGTTCTGCAGCAGCGTCGCCGCCGAGAAGGACAC
Source organism: Caulobacteraceae bacterium (assembly GCA_947474775.1). Lineage (GTDB taxonomy): Bacteria > Pseudomonadota > Alphaproteobacteria > Caulobacterales > Caulobacteraceae > Phenylobacterium. Next base: position 15,123 of record CANJKG010000011.1, read on the forward strand.
CGTCGGTGGTCATGGGTGGCCGGGACAAGCCCGGCGATGACGATAGAGATTGGGAACCGAGACTCAGATCGGCGCGGGCGGGGCGAAGTTGGGCTTGCGCTTCTCCAGGAAGGCCTGGCGGCCCTCGTGGAAATTGGGGTCATAGAAGCACAGGCGCTGGTTGCGGTTCTCCACCATCATGGCCGCCTGCAGGCTGGTGGCGTCGACGGCCGCCTGCAGGCCCTCCTTGGTGAGCCGCAGGCCCAGCGGCGAGGCGTTCAGCATGTCGTCGATATAGGACTGGGCGGCGTCCTCCAGATCGTCGTCCGGCACGACCTCGGAGACCAGGCCCGTGGCCAGGGAGCGCTGGGCGTTGATGAACCGGCCGGTGAGCATCAGCTCGGAGGCCACCGAGACGCCCACTAGCCTCGGCAGGAAGTAGCTCACCCCCATGTCGCAGGCCGACAGGCCGATGCGAATGAAGGCGGCGTTCATCCGGGCGCTCTCGCCGGCGATGCGGATATCGGAGGCCAGCACGAAGGCGAAGCCGCCACCGCAGGCCGGGCCCTTGACCAGAGAGATGATCGGCTGCGGGCAGCGGCGCATCTTGATGTAGACGTCGGCCAGGGCGCCTTGCACGCCGAAGCCGCCCCCGAACGGGAACGACAGCATGTCGCCTTCCTTGCCCCGATCCTTGCGGTGCAGGTCCATACCGGCGCAGAAGCCGCGGCCGGCGCCCTTCAGGACGACGATCCGCACCGAGCTGTCGCTGAACAGACTGTCGAAGTAGTCGTGCAACTCCTGGATCATCTGGAAGGTGATGGCGTTGAGCGCCTCCGGCCGGTTGAGCGTCACCCAGTCGACCTGCCCCCGCTTCTCGACGATGATGGTCTCGAACTCCCTGGCGGACATGTCTTCCCTCCCGGCCAAACTGAAAGCGTTTCAGCATTTCGTCGCTGGAAAGGAAACCCCGGGGCGAATGGAATCGGTCCCGGTCATGGGCCAGCGTCTCGCGGTCAGGGAGCGGCATGCGCCCGCGGCCGGCGGACGCCTGCTTGGATCGATCAGGCTGTTGCGAGGATCCGGTCGCTGGCGCTGGCGATCCCGGTGGTGTCGCCGGTGAGGGTGCTGAGCAGCCCGTCGTCACCGACGGTGAGGTCAGAGCCTGGGCCCGCCGCGCCGGGATCAGACGAACAGGAAGTCGCCGGCGCCCAGCGCGTAGCTGTTGGTGAGGTTCAGCAGCTCGCCGACGCCGCTGGCCTGATCGGTGACCATCCAGTCCGTGGTGGTGTTGGCCACCCTGGCGATGGTGGAGCCGGCGGAATAGCCGGTGAGCCTGATGATGTCGTCGCCGGCGAAGTCCTTGATGGTGTCGCCCTGGACCTCGCCCCTGGCGAACAGGAACTGGTCGGCTCCCGCGCCGCCGGTGAGCACATCGGCGCCCGCGCCACCCTGCAGGGTGTCGGCTCCACCGGCGCCGTTGAGGCTGTCCGCGCCGGCAAGGCCCACGAGGCGATTGGCGCCGCTGTTGCCGGTGAGGATGTTGGCGAGCTCGTTGCCCGTGCCGTTCAGGTCGGCCGAGCCCTGCAGGTAAAGGCGCTCCACATTCGCGGCCAGGGTGAGGCCCAGCGATGTGTAGACGCTGTCGGTCCCGGCGTTCACCGCCTCGACGGCCAGGTCGCTGGCGTTGTCGATCTCGAAACGGTCGTTCCCGGGGCCGCCTTCCAGCCGGTCGGCGCCTGCGCCGCCGTCCAGCGTGTCCGCGCCGCCGCCGCCCTGGAGGGTGTCCGCGCCGACGCCGCCCTCCAGCAGGTTGGCCGCGCTGGTCCCGACCACGTTCACGCCCCCAGAACCGTCGCCGAGCAGGGCCGCCACATCCAGACGGCCGCTGGTGACGGTCTTGCCGGCCACCGACGCGGTCGCCTCGCTCGCCGCCAGCAACTCCGAGCGGATCGTCGCGGCCGAGGCGTTGGGGTTGGCCGCGGCGTAGAGCGCGATGGCGCCGGCCACGTGCGGGGTGGCCATGGAGGTGCCGCTCATGACGCCGTAGCTGCCGTTCATGGTCGTCGAGTAGATCGCCTGCCCCGGCGCGGCGAGGTCCACCGAGGCGGCCCCATAGTTGGAGAAGCTGGAAAGCCCGCCATTGCTCTTGATGGAGGCCACGGCGATCACCGCTTCGTAGCCCAGGCTCGCCTGGGTGCTGTAGTTGGACGGATAGTTGGGCGTGACGTCGTTGTTGTCGCCGATCCTGTCGGAACCGCCGTTGCCCGCCGCCGCGACGTACAGGATGTCCTGGAGGCCGCCGCGGACGATGGCGTCGAGCAGGGCCTGGGAAGCGCTGGCCGTGCTTCCGTAGCTGTTGTTGGTGGCCACGAAGTTGGCCGCCCCCGGCTGCTTGGAGGCGTTGGTGAAATAGTCCAGGGCGCGGGCGGCGTCCGAAACGTAGTCGCCGCTGGAGTCCATGAACTTCAAGGCGACGAGCTGGGTGTTCCAGGCGACCCCGGCCACCCCGATCCCGTTGTCGCCGATGGCGCCGATCGTGCCCGCCACGTGCGTTCCATGGCCGGCGTCGTCCATGGGATCATTGTCGTTGTTCAGGAAATCCCAGCCGATGAGATCGTCGCGATAGCCGTTGGCGTCCTCGTCCAGGAGGTTCTCCCATCGGATATCCCTGAGCAGGTCGCCGGCGTCGATACGGCCGTTGCCGTTGAGGTCGCTGACATGGAGGGCGTTGCGGGAGTCGTTCAGGTCACGGAAGGTGATCAGGTCGTCGCCGTCCGCATCCGTCAGCAGGACGCGGAAGAGCAGCGGGATCTCTTTCTGGTTCAACCAGAAGTTGAGATAGAGGTCGGGGTGCGTGTAGTTGATCCCGGTGTCGATCACGCCCACGACGGTGTTGGCGCCGCCGGTGAAGCCGGCCTCCCAGGCCTCCGTGGCCTGGCTTCCGAAGGTGTTGGTCGGGGTCCCGATGTCGCCATACAGCCCCCAGGTCTTGCCGCCCACCACCGCGTCGTCGTCGCTGATCGTCTGGGTGGTGAGCACATAGTCGGGCTCGGCGAACTTCACGCCTGGAATCCCCGCCAGAGTCCGGGCGGCGCTCTCGACGCTGACGCCCGGATCGAGGCGTATCTTCACGACGGGATTGCCGTTTTCCAAGGCGGTGACCGGCTGACCGCCCACAGCCGCGAGCGCGCGGCTGTGGTCGAAGCCGGTGGATCCCGGCTCGAACTGGATCAGGATTTGGTCAGCACGATAGGTCGCGCCATCAGGCACGGAGGTGAGTGTCGACATGGCTATCCCGAAACTGGCGCGGAATGACCGCGGCTCAGGACCGCCTTGAGGCGACTCCCTGAACCGCGTGTGACTACGGCCCCCTGCAGATCAACCTACATGAGCGCGCCCGGGCGCGCGCAGCGACATTTGGTCACTCGTTATGGTAGAGCTTGTTGGCGAGAGGGCTTTGGCGGGCGACGACAAATTCGACGCCGATATGTGTTTGTGAGGCGCCTTCAATCTTTTCCGCGAGGCCGCAATCTGCCAAGGAAGCGCCCGAACAGTCGGACGCCGTGCTCGGCGAGCCGCGCCGATTGGAATCGCTAATGTTCCGGGCGCCTCATGGCGCTCGGCCCAAGGATTGGAGAACAGCATGAAGCTGACGCCCGGTACGAGGCTCAAAAGTGCGGCGTGCGACACCGAGGTCGTGGTGGTGCGCGTTCCGTCGGAAGGCGCGATCACCTGCGGCGGCGCCCCGATGGTCCCGTTCGCGGAGGCCAAGCCCGCCGGTGTCTCGCTGGATTCCGCGGCGTCCGGCGGCACGCTGATGGGCAAGCGCTATCACGACGAGCAGACCGGCCTGGAGATGCTCTGCACCAAGCCCGGGAAGGGCTCGCTGGCGATCGACGGGCGCCCGCTGCAACTGCGCGAGGCCAAGCAGCTCCCCTCGTCCGACTGACGCCATGCACCTACCCCTGATCCTCGACATGGCGGCCGACGGCCTGGGCGACGAGATCGCCCTCGGATCGGGCGAAACGGCGATCACCTATGCCGGCCTGCGCGAGCGGGCTCGGGCGGGCGCCGCTTTCCTGGGCGGCACACCGGCCGACAACACGGCGTTCCTGGGCGGCAACGCCCCGGCGTTCCCCATCGGCCTGTTCGCCAGCGCGATCGCCGGGCGTCCGTTCGTGCCGGTGAATTACCGCCTGCCGGACGCCGACCTGCGGAAGATCCTGGCCCGGACGGCGCCGGCCGTGGTGATCGTGGACGACGAGATCGTCGAGCGCGCCGCGGGGATCGAGGGCGTCACGGTGGTTCCGGTCAGCGCCTTCCTCGCGGCCTGCGAGGTCCCGACTCCGGCGCCGGACGAAGAGACCATCAACGACATCGCCATCCTGCTGTTCACCAGCGGCACCACGGGCGAGCCGAAGGCGGCGGTGCTGCGCCAGTCGAACCTGGCCTCCTATGTGATCTCGACGGTGGAGTTCATGGGCGCGGCCTTCGACGGCCAGGCGACGCTGATGAGCGTGCCGCCCTATCACATCGCCGGGGTCTCGGCGGTGCTGACGGCGCTCTATGGGGGCCGCCGGATGGTGCAGCTGGCGCAGTTCACGCCGGAGAGCTGGGTGGAGACCGCCCGCGCCGAGGCGGTGACCCACGCCATGGTAGTACCGACCATGCTGGGACGCATCCTGGCGGTGATCGAGCGCGACGGAGTCACCTTGCCGGCTCTGCGGCACCTGTCGTACGGCGGCGGGCGCATGCCAGCCTCGGTGATCGAGAAGGCGCTGGAGCTTCTGCCCGGGGTGGACTTCGTCAACGCCTATGGCCTGACCGAGACCAGCTCGACCATCGCGGTGCTGACCCCGGACGACCATCGGGTCTGCCGGGCCAGCGAGGACCCGCTCATCCGCCGCCGGCTGGGCTCGGTGGGCCGGCCGCTGCCGTCCCTGGAACTGCAGGTGATGGCGGGCGAGGGCGTGCCGGCCCCCGCGGGCGAGCTTGGCGAGATCTGGGTGCGCGGCGAACAGGTCTCCGGCGAGTACATCGGCAAGAAGGCGATCCGCGACGACGGCTGGTTCCCCACCAACGATCACGGCTGGCTGGACGCCGACGGCTATCTGTTCGTCGAAGGCCGGCTCGACGACGTGATCGTGCGCGGCGGCGAGAACATCTCGCCCGGCGAAATCGAGGACGTGCTGCGGCTGCACCCCGCCGTCGTCGACGTCGCGGTGTTCGGCCTGCCGGACGACGAGTGGGGCGAGAAGGTCGCTGCCGCCGTGGTGGCGGCCGAGGCGATCGAAGGGCGGCTGCTGACCCAGTGGGTGCGCGAGCGGCTGCGCTCCACCAAGGCGCCGGAGGTGGTCTTCTTCCGCGTCGAGCTCCCCTACAACGAGACCGGTAAGCTGCTGCGCCGGGCGCTGAAGGCCGAGCTGTCCGGAAGCTGATATTCTGTCGGCCCCACGGTCGACAGGGGCCCTTATTCTCCTGATACTGGCCGGGCTCCCAAGGGGCGCGCCAAGGCCCGTAGAGGCCGGATCGGGATTAGGGGTACGCATTGCAGGACGAGCTGTTCGATTTCACCGGCAAGGTGGTGATGGTGACCGGCGGCAGCCGGGGCCTAGGGCTGGAGATGGTGCGCGCCTTCGCCAAGCGCGGCGCCGACGTGGTGATCACCAGCCGCAAGGCGGAGAGCTGCGAGGCGGCCGCCGCCGAGGTGCGGGCCATGGGGCGCCGCGCGCTCGCCTATGGCGCCCACGTGGGCCACTGGGACGAACTGCCCGGCCTGGTGGACGCGGCCTACGCCGAGTTCGGCAAGGTCGACATCCTGATCAACAACGCCGGCATGTCGCCGCTGGCGCCGTCGTCGCTGGAGACCAGCGAGGAGCTGTTCGACAAGGTCATCGGCGTGAACTTCAAGGGCCCCTTCCGGCTTTCGGCCCTGGTGGGCTCGCGGATGTTCGCCGCCGGCGGCGGCTGCATCATCAATGTCTCCTCCTCGGGGGCCATCCGGCCGCAGCCGCGGTTCGGGCCCTACGCCGGCGCCAAGGCGGCCCTGAACGCGATCACCGAGGTGTTCTCCAAGGAGTACGCGCCGACCGTGCGGGTCAACACCATCTCGGCGGGGCCCTTCCTCACCGACATCGCCAAGGCCTGGACGGAGGAACGGCGCAACAAGCGTGACAACGCCGCGGGACGGGTCGGTGATCCGAAGGAGATCGTCACCGCCGCCCTCTACCTGGCGAGCCCTGCCTCGAGCTTCACGCACGGATCGATGATCCGGGTGGACGGCGGACTGCCCTGATCTCTCTCGGCGCGTCGCGCGCTCGCGCGGGACCGACCCCACCCACGAAAAAGCCTGACCGGCGGGACCGGTCAGGCTTTGAAGTTCGAAGCGAACCGGGAGCCCGCCGCTGGCCGGCGGGCTCCCGTATCCGGTCGGATCAGTAGGTCAGCGAGACGCCCACCGTGAAGTAGCGCAGCATGGCGTCATAGACCGCTGGGATGGTGCCGATGCCCGCGCCCGGCGAAGCGAGCTGCTGGCCGGGGCTCGGGAAGTTCGGATAGATCTTGTTGAGCACGTTGTTGACCGTGAAGAACCACTCGGTCTGGTGTCCGGCGACCTCGACCTTCTTGGAGATCGTGGTGTCGAAATAGACCCACACCGGGATGTGGTTCGGGACGTAGATCTCCGGACCCGCGTTCAGTCGCCCGATCACCCGCGACTGCAGCCGGAAGGTGAAGCCGTCGTTGGTGTAGGTCGAGCTGAGCAGGGCCTTGTACTTCGGCAGGGCGCCGCAGGTGCAGCCGGCCAGCTGCTGGACGACCGAGGTCGAGGTGTTCTGCTGCAGGAAGCGATCCACGTAGCCGACCACGCCGCGCAGCGCCAGGTTGCCCTGGAGGCCGCTGACCACGCTGTCGAGGTCGAAGTTGTAGTTGACGTCGAGGTCGATCCCCCGGGTCGAAATGAACGCCAGGTTCAGCGGCTGGACATTGATGCCGCTGGGGAAGTTCGCCGGTGTCCGGTTGGTGATCGGGAACGGCCGGATGATGGCGTCGCAGGTCGCCCCTACGCCGTTGCTGGCGAAGCAGTCGTTGAGGATCTGCTGGAAGGGCAGGGTGCCCACGGCGCCGGTGATGTCGATGTCATAGTAGTCGACCGAGACGCCGAACCGCGGCGCCCACTCGGGACGGTAGACAAGGCCCAGGGTCTTGGTCTTGCCGACCTCGGGAACGAGGTTTGGGTTGCCCCGGGTGAAGATGTCCGCCTGCTGGGTCACACTGGTGAAAGGGTCGATCGGCAGTTGCCGCTGGCTGGAGGAGGTGGCGAACAGCTCCACCAGGGTCGGCGCGCGGATGTCACGCGAGATGGCGCCGCGCAGGCGCAGCTCCGCGGTGGGCTCCCACGTCAGGCCGGCCTTCCAGGTGGTGACTGCCCCCGAGGACGAGTAGTCGGTGCGCCGCGCCGCGCCGGAGAACTCCAGGCTGTGGAAGAGCGGCATGTCCTTGGCCAGCGGCACGGCGATTTCGCCGAACACCTCCTTGACGTTGGTGCCGCCGTGGGCCTCGCCGCGATTGGTGAGCTGGAAGAGCGCCAGGGCTCCGGCGGGCAGGTTGCGCAGGCCGGCGTACGGGAAAGCCAGGTTGGTGGCGCTGATAGGTTCCCGCGGGTCGGCGTTGCTGAAGACGTCCAGGCTCAGCTTGCGGTATTCGGCGCCGGCCGAAACCCCGATCGGCCCGGCCCAGGTCTCGAACAGCTCGCCGCTGACGCTGCCGCTGACAATGTGGGTGGTGTGGGTGGCGTTGGAGGTGGAGTCGCCCAGGATGTAGGCCTTGGCCGCGTCGGAGGCGTTGTTCAGGCCGAAGGCGTTGTAGGGGACGCAACCCGGATACTGGCTCGCGAACTGGGTGGTCAGCACGTAGCAGGTGGGCTGGCCGTTCACGAGCACCACGTCTGTAGCCGCGTACCACTTGCTGTTGACCGGCTGGGTCTGGACGAAGTCGTTCCTGCTGCGGCCGTAGCTATAGTAGGTGTCGAAGGTCCAGTTCTCCAGGAACTCGCCCTTCAGGCCCGCCGTCAAGGTGACGACCTTGTTGGCCTCCTCCCCTTCCAGCGGATAGTTGGCGACCTGCCGCTTGGACATGGTGATGCTGTTGGTGGTGTTCAGGGCGCTCGTGGGAGTCGCCAGGGGCGCCAGCGCGGCCTGGACCGCGGCCGGCATGAACGGGTTGCCACTGATGAACCTGAAGTTGGTCATCGTCGTGCCGCTGCCGTCGAGGTCGCCCTTGGAGTGGGTGTAGGTCCCGGTCAGCGAGGCCTCGAGTTTGTCGGTGACGTCGTAGCGGAACTGGCCGAACAGCTGGTCGGTCACCAGTCCGGGGATCTGGACCTGAATCTGCGGCGGATACTTGCCGCTGCCGCCCACCGAGATGTTCTGCACCGCCGTCGGCGTGCCGTTGTCCCACGGGCGGATGGCGGTGCCGGATTCAACGATCTCGAACCCGGCGATGGAGGCCGGACCCGTGACGATCTTGCCGGAATAGTTCAGGTCGTTGCGGAAGACGTTGCGCGTCAGGGTGTAGGGATTGCGCGCCGTCCCGCCGGGGCCCGCCACGGCGACGGGCAGGGAGGCGAAGCCCCAGCTCTCCAGGGAGTAGGGCCGGTCGGGGCGGACCACCTCGTCCTGGCTGGAACGCTCCGCGCTGAACAGCACATGGGCGCGGTCGCCCATCAGCGAGGCGCCGCCGGCCGCCCCGATGCGGAAGGACTTGCCGTCGCTGAGCCACGGGGTGTCATTCTTCACATTGGGGAAATAGGAGAACCCGCTGGCCGAATAGTTGGAGAAGCCGAACTGGGCCCGGGCCTTGAGGCCGGTGAAGTTCTTGTCGAGGATGTAGTTGACGACGCCGGTGACGGCGTCCGAGCCATAGACCGCCGAGACCCCGCCGGTGACCACGTCGACCCGCTGCACCAGCATTTCCGGCACGATGCCGGCGTCGACCAGACCATCGAAGGTGGTCGGCGGCAGCCGGCGGCTTTCCAGCATGACGAGGGTGCGGTTGGGGCCCAGGTTGCGCAGGGCCAGGAAGTTGCCGCTGCTCTTGCTGACGCCGGTGTTGTTGTAGACCTCGCGGCCCGGGCCGATGGAGCCGGCGAACTGCGGCAGCTGGTTGAGGGCGTCGGAAAGGGTGGTGGGCGTACCCGCCCTGAGTTCGGCCGCCGTCGTCACCGTCACCGGCGTCGGCGCCTCATAGCCGTCGCGCACGATGCGGGAGCCGGTGACCACCACCTCGTCGACCGCATTGCCCGCCTGAGCGAAAGCATTGGAAGCGTTGGCCAGCGCCAGCATGCTGACCGACGCGGCCAGGATCTTCGACATACGCATGTTCATTTCCCCCGTAGAAGTTTCTGCTGTTCGCCAAGTCAACAGCTGTGGCTTAGTAGAAATCGCAACCTATGTATTATCTAGATTTATAGATCGAATCTGTCACATCCATATCGTCCAGGTTTTGAAGGCGCGCAACCGCATATGGGTTGAGTAAGGTGGCGTCGAGCCCTGCCTGGCGGTCTTTCTGATTTGATGTGGCCTTAGGGTGACGTTTCGGCGACACGCCGCGGTGAGGGGCGATCCCCTCCGGCAAGGATAGAGTGTTCGAATGGCGAGGCTTTACCCGAGGCCCGACAGCCTCTAGCCAGTGAATCTATGAATCCTGAAACACCTGAGAAGAGCCGTCC
>CANJKG010000012.1 GCA_947474775.1 Caulobacteraceae bacterium
GTGCGGCGCAGGGTGTCGAGGAATCGCTCGCCGGCCTGGCGCTGGCTCAGATAGACATCCACCATGGCGTCGATGGCCTCGGCCACCCGGTTGGCCGGCAGGGCCGGGCCCAGCACCTTGCCCACCGAGGCGTCTTCCGCCCCGGAGCCGCCGAGGGTGAGCTGGTAGAACTCCTCACCCTTCTTATCGACTCCCAGGATGCCGATGTGACCCACATGGTGGTGGCCGCAGGCGTTGATGCAGCCGGAGATCTTGATCTTCAACTCGCCGATCAGCTCCGCCCGGTCCTGGTCACGAAACCGCTCGGCGATGTGCTGGGCCACCGGGATGGCGCGGGCGTTGGCCAGCGCGCAGTAGTCCAGCCCTGGGCAGGCGATGATGTCCGAAATCAGATTGATGTTGGGGGTTGCCAGTCTCGCCGTCGCCAGGGCCGCATGCACCGCCGGCAGGTCATCCAGCTTCACATGCGGCAGGACGATGTTCTGCTCGTGGGTCACCCGGATGTCGTCCTGGGCGTAGCGCTCGGCCAGGTCGGCGATGACCTCCATTTGCTCGGCGCTGGCGTCGCCCGGCGTCTCGCCGATCGCCTTCAAGGATATCTCGACAATGGCGTAGCCGGCGACCTTGTGGGCCTTGACGTTGTTGCGCACGAAGCGTGCGAACGCCCCACCCGCGACCTTCGCCGCCTCGAAGGCGGCGGAGGTGGGCGGCAAGGCCTCGAATGTCTTCGCCGCGAAGGCTGCGCGGACGCGGGCGATTTCGCTGTCCGGCAGGTCCGACGCCGTGCCGATCGCCGCCCATTCGGCCTCCACCTGCTGGCCGAACGCCTCAGCGCCCAGGTTCGCCACCAGGATCTTGATCCGCGCCTTGGTGCGGTTGTCGCGCCGGCCCAGGCGGTTGTAGACCCGCAGGATCGCCTCCAGGTACGAGAACAGCCGGTTCGCCGGCAGGAACTCGCGGATGGTGGGGCCCACATAGGGCGTCGCGCCCAGGCCGCCGCCCACCATTACCTCAAAGCCCAGCACCACGGCCCGGTCGCGCTTGATGGCCAGGCCGATGTCATGCACCCGCGCCGCCGTGCGGTCCTTGGCGGTGGCGGTGATGGCGATCTTGAACTTGCGCGGCAGGTAGGTGAATTCCGGGTGCAGGCTCGACCACTGGCGGATCGCCTCCGACCACACCCGCGGATCATCCACCTCGTCCGGCGCGGCCCCGGCGTAGGGATCGGCGGTGACGTTGCGGATGCAATTGCCGCTGGTCTGGATGGCGTGCATGTCGACGCTGGCCAGATGGTCGAGGATGTCCGGCGTATCGGCCAGCTTGATCCAGTGGAACTGCAGGTTGGTGCGCGTGGTGAAGTGGCCGTAGCCCTTGTCGTAGGTGCGCGCCAGATAGGCCAGCTTGCGCAGCTGGGTCGGGTTCAGCGAGCCATACGGGACCGCGATCCGCAGCATATAGGCGTGCAGCTGCAGATAGAGGCCGTTGCGCAGCCGCAGGGGCTTGAACTGGTCCTCGTTCAGCTCGCCGGACAGCCGGCGCGCCACCTGTCCGCGGAACTCCGCGGTGCGGTCCGCCAGCATGGCCTTGTCTATGGAGTCGTAACGATACATCGCGCGCTCACTTACGCTTGATCAGGTTGACCCGGCCCGAGGAGCGGGCCGCGCCGTGCGCATGCAGCAGGGCCGCCACCACCGGGCCGCCCTCCGTCTGCTTGCCGTGGTTGAGGTTGCTGGGACCCAGCGCCCGAATCCGCTCGCGGTAGCTCACAGGCGCCCACAGTCCCTCGGATTCCACCAGGTCGATCAGATAGGGCTCGACCACCACCGTGGGCTGGTTCTTGCCATGCGCCTCGGCAGCCTCGGCGGCCGGATCGTCGGCGGCGAACAGGTCGGCGTCACCGAACCGTTCGACCCACTCGCCCTTGCGCCAGAAGACGACCTCGCCATCCACCAGCCGGTTCGCGGTCAGCGCCTTCATGCCCGCGCCTCCCGCACGATCGCCTCGACTTCGGCTCGTCCTTGGCCCGAACGGGCCAGCGCCATGGCCTCGCCCACGATCAGCAGCGCCGGGCCGCTGAGGGTCCGCGCCGCCTCGGCCAGGCCAGTCAGGGAGACAACCACCCGCCGCTCGTCGGCGCGCGAGGCGTTCTCCACGATCAGGGCCGGCGTGGCGCCCGACCGGCCAGCCGCCATCAGCTGCTCGGCGATCGAGGCGGCCGTCGACAGGCCCATGTAGATCACCACCGTGTGGTTCGGCCGGGCCAGCATCGCCCAGTCCAGGTCCGGGACGCCACCCTTGGCCGCGTGGCCGGTGACGAAGGTTACCGCCTGGGCCGAGCCGCGATGGGTCAGCGGCGCGCCGGCCGCCAGGGCCGCGGTGACGCCGGGCACCACATGGCAGGCGACGTCCGCCTCGCGGCAGGCTTCAAGCTCCTCGCCGCCCCGGCCGAAAATGAAGGGATCGCCGCCCTTCAGCCGCACGACGGTGAGACCTTCGCGCGCGAAGGCGACCAGCATCCGGTTGATCTCGTCCTGACCATAGGAATGGCGTGACTTGCGCTTGGCCACCGATATCCGCCGGGCCCGCGCCGGGGCGAGACCAAGAATTTCGTCGGAGACCAGGCCGTCGTGGACCACCACGTCGGCCATCTGCAACACCCTCAGCGCCTTGATCGTCAGCAGGTCCGGATCGCCCGGGCCAGCGCCCACCAGCCACACCTCGCCCCACACGTCACGAGCCGGCCCCGCCGCGCCGCGCCCGTCCAGGACCACCAGCCGGTCGGCCCCTCTTGATCTGTCGTTTCGTTGCGGCATGGATAGCTTCTCTAAAACGGCTCTACTGCACCGGACCGGGGCGCGGCCTTAAAGGCCAGACGCCTTTCCGTCCAGGAAAAGGGGCGGAGACACTGATGGACGCTTGCAAATTGGTGCGTCATCCCCCAACTCGCAACCCAAGGACTTCTGCCGGGGCTGTCAGCAAATCTCATGGAACGATCGCCGGAGAGACGCCGCCTGCCGCCCCTGAACGCGCTCCGCGCCTTCGAGGCGGCGGCCCGCCACCTGAACTTCAGCCGCGCCGCCGACGAGCTTTCCGTGACCCCCGGCGCCGTCAGCCAGCAGATCCAGAACCTCGAGGACTATGTGGGTGCCCCGCTGTTCAAACGCACCCCCAAGGGCCTGCTGCTCACCGACGCCGCCCAGACCGCGCTCCCCGCCCTGCGTGAGGCCTTCGACCGGCTGGTGGAGGCCGCGTCCCTGCTCACCGCCGCCGTGGACGGCCGCCGGCTGACCATCACCGCGGCCCCCTCATTCGCCGCCAAGTGGCTGGTGCCCCGGCTGGGCGCCTTCGAACAGGCCCATCCGCAGGTGGACGTCTGGCTCTCCGCCGGGCTGGAGCTCGTCGACCTGGGCGCCGGCGAGGTCGACGTCGCCATCCGCTACGGCGCGGGACGCTATCCGGGCCTGGAGGTCAGGCGCCTGCTCAGCGAGACGGTGATCCCGGTGCTCAGCCCCGAGCTGTTCGAGGCGCACGCGCTGGAGACCCCGGCCGATCTCATCGACCTCACCCTGCTCCACGACGGCTCGCCCGACACCGACGAATCCTGTCCCGACTGGTCCATGTGGCTGGCCGCCCGCGGTGTGCGCGGCGTCGATGGCATGCGCGGGCCCCGCTTCAACCAGTCCAGCCTGGTGATCGAGGCCGCGGTCAACGGACGCGGCGTGGCGCTGGCCAAGCGCACCCTGGCCCAGGCCGACCTGGACGCCGGCCGCCTGGTGGCGCCGCTGCAGATCGCCACGGCGGTGGACTTCGCCTATTACCTCGTCCATCCCAAGGCCAAGGGCCGCCTGCCGCAGGTGAAGGCCTTCATCGGCTGGATCGAGGCCGAGGCCCTGGCGTACGAGGAGGCGCTGCGGACCATCGACAACGGCGCCGGCATCTAGTTACGACCCGGATAGTGATGACCCTGAAGACCGACCCGCGCACCGCCCCCGCCGACTGCGCCAGCATGGCCGACGTCCGCCAGGGCATCGACGCCCTTGACCGCACCCTTGTTGCCCTGTTCGCCGAGCGCCAGCGCTACATGGACGCCGCCGCCCGCATCAAGCCACGCCGCGAGGCGGTCCGCGATGAGCCCCGCATCGAGCAGGTGGTGGCCAACGTCCTGGCAGAGGCCCGCCGCCAGGGCCTGTCCGAGGATATCGCCGAACCGGTGTGGCGCCTACTGATCGAACGCTGTATCGCCCATGAGCTGGCCGCTTGGGACCAACTCCGGAAGGCCTAGCGCTCGCCTTCCTGATAGGCGGCGATGTCGGCGATCGCCGCCGCCAGTTCCTTGATGACCGGACCCAGCGCGCCGTCGCCGTCCCGCTCCGCGCGCTCGCAGGCGTCGCCCAGGGCCATGGCCCCGACGCCCCGCGACGTGCCCTTGATCGTGTGGACCACCTCGCGCCATTCCCCGGGCGACGTGGCGAAATGTTCAAGCCAGCCCTCCGCTTGGCCGCGGAACAGCACCAGGATATGGTCGACGATGCTCTGATCGCCGGCCGCGAAGGACTGCAGATAGGCGAAATCCACCGCACCGTTACGCTTCGCCACCGTCTCCAGGCTCCCCTTCCAGGCCTTGCTTGCCAAGGCCGCGTTTTCGCGTATTTTCCGCGCCCTCGCCGCTGGCCCTCAAAAGGACCGGAGTCGCGACGGGTGCATAGCTCAGTTGGTAGAGCAGCTGACTCTTAATCAGCGGGTCGTAGGTTCGAATCCTACTGCACCCACCAAAATCGATCGATTTTCATGCGTAAATCCCCTTCGGGGCCCCGCGCGCGCGGAGCCCGGCTGACCCCAGGAGACTTCCATGCTGCGCGAGCTGGTCACCCTCGGTCATTCGGAGATCGCCTTGCGCCCGATCGGCCTGGGCTGCATGGGCATGTCGCAGTCCTATGGGGACGCCGATCGCGCCGAATGCGTGGCCACCATCCGCGCAGCTATCGACCTGGGCGTCGGCATGCTCGACACCTCCGACATCTATGGCGCGGCCCAGGCCGGGCGGGGGCCGGAGTGGTTCGGGCATAACGAGACGCTGATCGGCGAGGCCATCCCGGGCCGACGCGACGAAATGATCGTGGCCACCAAGTTCGGGGCCGTGGCCGCAGGCGCTGGGAAGACCACCCTGAACGGCGCCGCCGCCTATGTGAAATCCGCCTGCGAGGCCAGCCTCAGGCGCCTCAACACCGACCGGATCGACCTCTACTACTACCACCGCCGCGACCCCAACACGCCCATCGAGGAGACCATCGCGGCCATGGGTGAGCTGGTCCGGGAGGGCAAGGTCCGCGCCATCGGGGTGAGCGAGTTCGACGGTGACTCGCTTCGCAAGGCCGCCGCCGTCCACCCGATCTCGGCCCTGCAGAGCGAATATTCCCTGTGGGAGCGCAACATCGAGCGCGAAGTCATCCCCGCCTGCCGCGAGTTGGGGATCACCCTGGTGCCCTATAGCCCGCTGGGCCGCGCCATCCTCACCGGCGCCATCTCCAGCGAGACCACATTCTCCGAAGGCGACTACCGCACCACGGTGCCGAAGTTCTCGGCCGGTAACCGCGACAATAACCTGCGCCTGGTAGAGGGCCTCAAGGCCTTCGCCGACGCCAAGGGCGTGACGCCGGGCCAGGTCGCCCTGGCCTGGCTGCTGGCCCAGCCCCTGGACGTGGTCCCGATCCCCGGCACAAAGCGCATCGCCTATCTCGAGCAGAACATGGCCGCCACCGAGCTCCCCATGAGCCGCGACGAGGTGGCCTGGCTTGCGGACCTGTTCGATCCCGGCAAGGTCACCGGCGCCCGCTACGCCTGGGGAAACAACGCCAACGCGCCGGTCAAGAAGACCTAGTCGTCATCCCCGAGGCGCGGCGCGGCGACGGCCCGCCGACGCAGGTAGGGCGCCACGCCCGCCGCCAGCGACGCCGCGGCCAGCGCGAAGAACGCCAGCGCCAGGGGATGACCCAGGAACAGCTCGGTTGGCGACGACGACACCGCCAGCGCCCGGCGCAGCTCCTGCTCCATCATCGGGCCGATGACGACACCCAGCAGCACCGGCGCCACCGGGAAGCCGAACCGCCTCAGCAGGAAGGCGAACCCGCCCAGTCCCAGCACCATGACCATGTCGGCCAAGCTGCCTTGCAGGCTGTAGGCGCCCAGCAAGGCGAACACCAAGATCGTCGAGGTCAGCAGGCCCTTGGGCGTCTTCAAGAGCTGCACCCACACCCCGATCAGCGGCAGGTTCAGCACGATCAGCAGGACATTGGCCACATAGAGGCTGGCCACCAGCCCCCACACCAGCCCCGGATTGTTCTCCACCAGCGACGGCCCCGGCTGTAGGCCGTAGAGCTGGAAGGCCACCAACATGACCGCCGTGGTCGCGGAGCCCGGGATGCCCAGCGCCAGCAGCGGCGCCATGGCCCCGCCCGCCGCCGCATTGTTCGCCGCCTCCGGCCCGGCGAGCCCCTCGATGGCGCCCTTGCCGAACTC
The DNA here is from genome assembly GCA_947474775.1 of Caulobacteraceae bacterium. GTDB lineage: Bacteria > Pseudomonadota > Alphaproteobacteria > Caulobacterales > Caulobacteraceae > Phenylobacterium. Next base: position 6,517 of record CANJKG010000012.1, read on the forward strand.
CTCCGGCCGCCGCGAGACCCGCTTCTCCACCGCGTAGGAGAGGAAGGCCGCCAGGGTCGCGCCCGACCCGGGCAGCAGGCCGCTGAGGAATCCCACCAGGGTCCCGCGTCCCCAAGCCGGGGCGGCGCGCTTCCATTCCGTCCGGTTCAGCCACAGGCGGTTGGTTGGCGGCTGCGGGTGGTCCGCCTCGGGCCTGGCGGCCATGATCCAAAACACCTCGCCCACCGCGAACAGCCCCACCGCGCCCAGGACTACGTCCACCCCGCCCAGCAGGTCCGGCAGGCCGAAGGTGAACCGCGCTGCGCCGGTCTGCAGGTCTATACCCACCATGGCCAGCGCCAGCCCCGCGCAAAGGGAAATGGCCGCCCTGGCCGGCGAATGGGCCGAGACGGCGGTCACCGTGGTCAGCGCCAGCAGCATCAAGGCGAAGTACTCCATCGGCCCGAACAGCAGGGTTATGGTCGCCAGCGATCCCATCAGCAGCATCAGCATGAAGGTGGCGAAGGTCCCGGCCAGCGCCGAGCCGATGGCGGCCGCCGCCAGCGCCACCCCGGCCTGCCCCTTCATGGCCATGGGATAACCGTCCAGGGTGGAGACCGACGCCGCCGCGTCGCCCGGGGTGTTCATCAGTATCGCCGTCGTCGAGCCCCCGAACATCGCCCCGTAGTAGATGCCGCCGAACATGATCAGCGCCGCCGTCGGGTCGAGGCCGAAGGTCATCGGCAACAGCAGGGCTATGGCCACCGACGGCCCCAGTCCCGGCAGCACGCCCACCGCCGTGCCGAGCACGCATCCCGCCAGGCCCATCACCAGGTTGGTGGGCGTCAGCGCGATGGCGAAGCCGGCGCCCATGTCGTGGGCCAGGGTGGTGAGCGACATGCCGGCCTCAGGGCAAGGCGATGTGCAGCAGGCGGGTGAACAGCACCCACGCGCCGCCGGTCATGGCCAGGGCGGCCACGAGGTCGCGGACCAGCGCCCGGCTGCCGATCAGTCGGCACGCCGCCACGATCAGGAACGGCGTCGCCGCCAGGAAACCCACGAAGTTGAGCGCCACGAGGTAGGCCGCGGTTAGCGCCACGGCGGCCGCGAACCGCAGCCAGGGCGGCGCCTCATCCCCGCCGCCCCGCGCATCGGCTGTCTCCGCCACCGCCCGCGCCTCGTCGGCCACCGCGGCGGCCAGCATGCCGGCGCGACCGCTGCGGCGCTCCAGCGCCAGTCCGGCGACGGCCGCCGCCCCCGCCACGCCGATGGCGGCCGGGAAGGTCCACGGCCCCACCGCCGCATAGCCGGACCCGCCGGACGATATCCCCAGCCGCACCAGCACCTTGCCGGCCTGGGCCTCCTCCCGGGCGATAAAGCGCGCCAGTTCCGGCCCCTCCAGATAGGTGTCGTGCCAGGCGTAACGCAGAGCGATCTCCCGCCAGCGGGGGCTCTCGTGCAGCCGCCGCACGAAGCCGGTCCACCACCGGGTAGCCTCCGCCGACACGCCTGGCGGCAGCACCAGCCCCCGCCAGTTCTCCATCGACAGGGCAAGGCCGCTCTCGATCAGGGTCGGGGTGTCGGCGTCGATCCGGCGCGGTGACGAGACCGCCAGGAACCGCACCCGCCCGTCGTCGCGCAGGCTGCTCCATTCCGAATAGCCGGTGACGCCGGCCGGCACCTGACCGCCCACAATCGCGGCCGTGGCCTCGCCGGCCCCGGCATAGGCGACATAGCGGATTTCGCGGGGCGAGACTCCCACCGCCTCGGCGATCATCCCGAACAGCATGTGGTCGATCCCTCCGGCCGAGCCGCCGCACCAGGCAAACGCCCCCGGCGTGCTACGGAAGGCCTCCAACAACTCGCCCAGGGTCCGATAGGGCGAGGCCGTCGGCACAGCCACCACCAGATAGTCGCTGGCGATCTTGGCCAGCGGCGCGGCGTCGGCCAGCCGCACCGGGCTGTTGTGAGCCACGCTGGAGGAGACCATCACGCTCCCGGTGGCCATGACGATGTGCGGGTCGCCGCGCCGCCGCGACACCAGCTCCGCCAGGCCGATGGTGCCGCCGGCCCCGCCCCGGTTGATCACCTCGATAGGCTTGGGGCTCAGCCCTTCCGCCCGCGCCGCCTGCTGGATGGCCCGGGCGAAGATGTCCCATCCGCCGCCGGGGTTGGTGGGCGCCATGATGGTCAGTGGCCGGGTGGGGAAATCCTCCGCCCGCGCGATCCCGCCGCCAATGCCGGCCATGCACGCCGCCGCGCCAAAGGCTGCTTGCCGCCGGTCGACCGCCTCCTCGCCCAAATCGAGTCACCTCCGTGAAGGATGACGCTAGTCCATCGCGCGCCGGTAGACGACCCGCCCCCCCACCAGCGTCGCCCGCACGTGCTCCGCAGAAGGCTCCGCCAGCGCCCGGGCCAGCGGAATGCCGAGCAGGCACAGGTCGGCTGTCGCGCCGGTTTCCACGCGCCTCGGCGCCAGGCCCGGCGAATCCGGCCCGCTGAGGAACAGGTCCAGCCCGGCGTCTATCCGCTCGGAGAGGCCGAGCGCGCGTCCCGAGCGCGTGCGCCTGGAAGCCGCCGCGCGAATCGCCAGCCACGGATCGGGGGTGGCGTAGGGCGCGTCCGAACTGCCCGCCACAGGCACGCCGGCCGCCAGCAGCGAGGCGCACCGGTAGAGGTCGCCCTGCTCCGCCGGCTCCACCTCCGCCAGGTAGCTGTCGCCGCGCTCGAATACGAAGGCCGGCTGCGTCACCACGGTCAGCTGCAACCGGACCAACGCCCCGATGGCTGAGACCGGGATCACCCCGCCATGCTCGATGCGGTCGCCGGGCAGGCTGCCCGCCGCCTCGAATGCGGCCAGCACAAAGGCCAGCTCGGTGGCCGTGACGCAATGCGCGGCGATCCGCCGGTTCCAGGCCCGCGCGCGGGCGATGGTGTCGGTCACCTCCGCGAAGTCCGGCAACCGGGCCTCGTCGAGCAGAATCTTCACCGGCCCGAGCGAATAGGCACCGTCGGCCGGCGGCGGAAGCGCCCCGCCGCTCATCAGCCGGAGCCGCAGCGGCAGGTCTCCGCCGCGGACCGCATCCGCCAGCAGCTTCGCCGCCGTCGCATCGGTGGTGACGCTTGCGTCCGTCACCGCGGTGATCCCCATGGCCGCGAGGCCCGCGCCGACCTCGCGAAGGCTGGGCGGGCTGTCGGCCAGCCGCCCGCGCAGCCAGTCGTCACCGCGTAGAATGCGGCCCGTCGCCATCCCATCCGGCCCTCGCTCCACGAATGGGGGCGGTTCGCCGTCCAGCACAGCCTCCAGCGCCGCGCTGTTCAGGATCCAGAGCGCCCCCGTCCGGTGCTGCACCCGCAGGCGGACGCCGGGCGCCAGGCGATCCAGAACGTGACGGTTGAGCTCGCCGGCCATGGATTCGTGATAGCCGGTGACCCTCAGCCAGTCCCCTGCCCGCCGGCCTCGCGACGCGTCGCCCACCAGCCGCGCGAAGCCCGCCCCGTTGGTGGCGTCCAGCGCCAGCGAGGAAGCCTGCGCCGCCAGCGCCAGCAGATGGATGTGATGGTCCACCAGTCCGGGTATCAGCGCCCCGCCTCGGCCGTCGATCGTCTCCGCCGCCCCCGTCAGGGCGACGCCGATCTCCGCGACGCGCCCTGCCAGGATGGCGACATCCATACCCGCGCGGCCTTCCACCTCGACGTTCCGCAGCAGCAGGTCGAAGGCCGTCACGCCGCCTTCCGCCCGGCGATGAGTCGGGCCGCGCCCGCGGCCGTCCTCGCCAGCGCGGCGTCAACCAGCACCCCGCCGCCCTGATCCACCGCCTCCAGCGCCCCCGCCGCGGCCGCCAGCCCCGTCAGCGGATCGGCCAGGGCGTCGCCCAGGAACCGCGGCGTGCCGTCCGGCGCGGTGGCCAACAGTCCACCCGCCGCCGCCCCGTCGTCGCCGAACGACACCCGGTCGGCGCCCTCCCCCGTCCAGCCGTAGCCGGTGATCGCCACCCAGACGAGGTGCGGGTTGGCGGCGAACACGATCTTGGGGTCCAGGCCCAACTGCCGGAAGGCGCGCGGCCGCGCCCCGGTGATCACCACATCGGCCTCGCACACCAGGGTGCGCAGCCGCACGCGATCGTCGTCCTCCGCGAAGTCCAACGTCACCCGCGACTTGTTGCGGTTGAGCCGTTCGAAGAAGGCGGTCTCGCGGCCGCCATCCGGTCGATTGCGGCTCTCGACCTTGACCACCGCCATGCCGCAGCGGGCCAGGATGTCGCCGCACAGGGGACCGGCCCAGAGGTTGGACAGGTCCACCACCCGCAGGCCCCTGGCGACGCCCGTCTGGTTCTTACGCCGCCCGAGGGCTATCACCGTTGGACGCATGTCTTTGCCCGCCGTCTCCCGCACGGACGCCACCGGCAATCCCAACAGGCGGGCGCGCCACAGCAGGTCGTTGCGCGGAGTGCGGGCCGCGACCGCCAGGATCGTAGCCCACGGATCGCCCTCGACGGTGGTCTCCAGCCAGGCCGCGATCAACTCCGCATCGTCTTCCCGCGCCAGGTTGACGGCGATCCAACCGTCCATCGCCGGGACCAGCCGGCAGGCTCGGTTGGGCGAGAACAGGCCAGGGGGCGCAAGGTCCAGATCTGCGGAGCGGTCGATGACCGCCAACGGGTCGATAGTCACGCCCTCACCAAGCCGCGCCGACAGCTCCGCGATCCGGGCAATCAAAACCCGCAGGGCCGGCGCTACCGGCGTCACGGCGTGGGCTCCACAGCGTCGACCAGACCCCAGGCCAGGGCGGTCGCCGCGTCCACATCCACCCCTGACAGCGCCATGAAGCACGTCCGGTGACGCCCGATCCGGCGCGGCAGGCTGGCCGTCCCGCCCGCGCCTGGGATCAGTCCCATGGACACCTCCGGCAGGCGGAAGAAGGCGTCAGGCCGGGCGATCACGCGTCCCGCGGAGGCGGGGATCTCGACGCCGGCTCCGATGCAGGCGCCCTGCAGCTCCACGGTCAGCCGGCCCCCCAGCCGGTGCGCCAGGGTCGCCGGCGACCGCAGCGTCCTGACCAGATGCGCCACGGCGATGTCCGCGGCCTGTCCGAACTCGTCCAGGTCGCCCCCGGCGCTGAACGCCGCGCCCTCACCCGTCAGCCGCACGGGAAGCCCATCAGGCTCATCCAGGGCAAATTGCAAGGCCAGGGCCAGTTCGTCGCGCATCCGCGCGTCCACGGCGTTGCGCGCGCCCGACCGCGTCAGCCGCACCCGGATCGTCCCGGCCTCCCGCGAGAGCGCCACCCGCTGCCCCTCGTCACCGGCGCGCAGCCGCACCGGCGTGCGCGCCCGCCAGGCCCGGAATCCCTCGCTTCCCAGAAGCATGGAATAGGCCAGGGATTCCAGCGCCAGCGCCTGGTCGAACGGAACGCTCAGGGTCGTGCGCAGCACCTGGGCCAGCACCGCCGAGGCCGTAGGCTGCCGCGCGCATGCGGCCTGCAGATCCCTGACCATCCCATCCAGACGCGCCGCCGGCACGCCCACCCAGGGGGCCGGCGCGTCGGAATCGGCGCTCAGCAGCAGGTCGTAGCTGTCGAAATCCCGCTCAGGCGTGCGTCCCGCCCGGTCCAGCCCCAGCCGCACCGCGCCCGGCGCGGCGTCGGCGGAACCAGCGGCCAGGTCGGCCACCGAAAGGCCAGCTCCGCCCAGGTCCGCCAGGTCGGCGAGAAGCTTCTCAGTGGAGGCGCGGGGCGGTACCAATATTCCCTCCGGCGATCGCTGGGGCGGAGGCGTCTAGTCTCGCACGGGACCGCCGGCCGGTCACGGCGACGACGTCAGTAGACGATGCCGGCCACCTTCAGGTCGATGATCTCCTCCTCGCTGAGTCCCATCTCGGCGAGCACCTCGTCGTTGTGCGCTCCCAGTTCCGGCGCCGGCCGAGGCTTCAACGCCTGGCGGTCGAACTGGAACGGCGCGGCGACCATCTTCAGCTTGCGGCCGTCGCCATAATCGACGTCCTGGATGAAGCCGTTGGCGACCGCATCCTCATCCTCGTGCATCTCGCCGACCTTGCCGATGATGTCCCACTGGCCTTCCTGCCTGGCAAGCAGGGTCTTCCATTCCGCGAACGTCCTCTGCGCAAATATCTCATCGAGAACGGCTACGCATTCGGTCACGTTCTGCGACCGGTCGGCCGCCGTCGCGAAGCGCGGATCGGTAGCCAGTTCCGGCCGCCCGACGACCTCGCAGAAGCCCGGCCAGTAGCGCTGGGCCTGCAGGAAGGCGAGCTGGATGTGCCGGCCGTCGGACGTCCTGTACACGCTTGAGAGCACGTTCGGCGGGTTCTCGCGCTTGCGCTTCGGCAGCTCCGTCACGCCCGACAGCCAGGCGCCCACGATGCCCTGCTGCATGGCCCACAGGCCGGTGCCCATCAGCGAGGCGTCCACCACCGAGGCCTTGCCGGTCAGCGCCCGCTGCGCGATGGCCGCGCAGATGCCGCCGGCGAAGATCGCCCCGCTGGTGCCGTCCCCGAACGCCCCGGCCGGCATGGCGACCGGATGGGACATGCCCTCCGGGGTCACCGCCGAGGCCACGCCGCTGCGGCCCCAGAACGAGATCGAGTCGAAGCCGCCCTTCTCCGCCCCCGGGCCGTGGGCGCCATAGCCGCTGCCTACCGCGTAGATGATGTTCGGATGGCGGCTCGTGATGTCCTCCACGTCGATCTTCAGCTTGCGGCGCGCCTTGGGCAGCAGGTTGGTGATGAACACGTCCGCCCCCTCGAGCATCCTGTGCAGCAGCTCGGTCGAGCCCTCCACATTGAGGTCCATGGTGACGCTGCGCTTCCCGCGGTTGAAGATCTCCCACATGTAGGAGAGGCCCGTGGCCGCCTTGTCGACGCCGGCGGTCTCAAGCTGGCGGATCGGGTCGCCCTGCGGCGCCTCTATCTTCACCACGTCGGCGCCCAGGTCCGACAGGAGCGCGGCGGCCGAGGGCACGAAGGCCCACATCGCCACCTCGACCACCTTGATCCCCGCCAGGGGCTTGTTCGCTTCAACCATGCCTCATCCCTTCGCCCGCCGGCGGCGGGACTCCTTGAGCGCGCGGGCGCTGTGAGAAAAAACACGGGCGCGACGCCGTCGCCCATGAGGAAGGATCGCTTCCGACCAGAAGTCGGGACGGGGACCGGCCTATGACTCTCGCCCCTCGATCGCAGCGTGACTTCATCTGATGTGAAGCCTCACGGGTCAAGCGGTCGAGGTGGAAAAACACCTCATTCGGGGGGTGCGTCACAAGGTATCGAGATCATCCGTGCGCTGCGTCAGCCCACGCGGGCCCGGGACGCCACGTCGCGGTTGCGTCTCCTGGGTGACCTCGGCAAGAAGCGACCCTGGAGAGCGGGCGCGCCCGCGAGGTGGGGAAGCATGGCTCAGCGTCTGGTCGGCAAGGTGGCGGTGGTCACAGGCGCGTCGCGCGGCATGGGGCTGGCGATCAGCCAGGTGTTCGCCGCCGAGGGAGCCAGGGTCGCCATGCTGGCCCGCAGCGGCGATGAACTCGAGAAGTCCGCCGCGGGCGTGGAGGGCGCCAAGGCCTTCCCATGCGACATCGGCGATCCCGACGCCGTCCGCGCCGTGTTCGCCTGCGTGGAGGTCGACTGGGGCGGCGTCGACGTCCTGATCAACAACGCCGGCGTCGCCACGCCCGAGATGATCGCCGACATCAGCGACGAGGCGGCCCAGCATCAGGTGACGGTGAACATCCTCGGCGCGACATACTGCATGCGCGAGGCCATCGCCGCCATGAAGCGGCGCGGCGGCGGCGACATCGTCAATGTGTCGTCCGAGTCCGTGCAGAGCAACTTCCCGATGATGACCTTCTACGCGGCCACCAAGGCTGCCCTGGAGACCCTGTCTATGGGCGCCCGCGCGCAGCTGCGCGGCTCCAACATCCGGGTGACGATCTACCGTTCGGGCCGGGTGAAGACCACCTTCGGCCGTCACTGGACCGCCGAGCAACGGGAGCAGACCAAGCTCGCCAACCAGGGCACGGGCGCCATCGAGCTGTCCGGCGAGGCGATCGACGCCGACATCCCCGCCCGAGCGATCCTCAGCCTGGTCCTGCTGGACCGCTCCGCCCACATCGACATCATGCAGCTGCGCGGCTCCTGACCGCCTTCAGGACCGCCTTCAGGCCGTCCCGGCCATGGGCGGCAAGGTGGCCTTGACCACCCGCGCCAGCAGGTCGAGCCGGATGTCCAGCAACTCGAGCGCGCGCGCCTCCTCCCGGTCGTAGATAGCCTGCAGCAACTCCAGGCTCCGTCTCGCCCATTCGGTCTCAGCCAGGGCGATATTCACCGGGCGGGACTGGGTGATCGCCGCATAGTCGCTGAGGATCGCGAAGAACAGCTTCAGCGGCACGCTGTCGCCCATGTCGATGATGACTTCCAACCAGGTACTCATGTAGCCGGTGCGGGGCAGCATGGCGTGGCCCGCGTCCCAGTTGTCGATCAGCTGCTTCAGCCGGGCGCGCAGCACCGGATTCTCGCACGCCACGGCCCGCGTGACGGCCAGTTGCAGCAGTCCGCGCGAGACCGCCGTCGACTCGTCGATGCTCACGCCGCGGGTGGCCAGGAAGAAGCCGGCGGTGTTGACCGCTACATCCATGCTGGGGCGCCGGCCGAAATAGCCGCCCGACGTGCCGCGCTTCACCGTCAGCACCTGCTCATGCTGCAGCAGCCGCGCCGCTTGTCGAAGGGTCGGTATGCTGACGCCCAGTTGTGTGGACAGCTGTTCCTCGGTGCCCAGGAACGCCCCGTCCTCGGACGCCAGGATCGAGGCCTTCAGGATTTCGCTGACCCGCTGTGGCGCTGTCTTGTTCCGAGCCGCCTGCATTCCTTCCCCGAACCGTCCCCTGAACCGAGTTTTGCGGCTGTCCTAACAGTCCCTCCGCACCCGCGAAACCGTAGAGTGACGTCGCGTCATACGGCTTTGCAGGGGATTGATGCGGCTTGCTGGTTGTCCAAACGCCGAGCGTTGACGATAGAGTGCCGCGCCATCCCGGAGGACTGATGCCAGACGCCGACGCCCCCACCGTTTTCGTAAAGTCGGGCCTCCCCGACGTGCTCTCCCGCTTCGAGGGGCGGCCCATCCTGCTGCGCGCCGATATCGCCGGCCTGGACGACGCCGGTCGCGCCAGGGTGAAGGCCATAGTCCAGGGAGGCAGCCAGATCACCACGGCGCAGGAGATGGACGCCTTCCCCAACCTCGGCCTGATCGTCTCCATCAGCGCCGGTCACGAGGGGATCGACAGCGCCGCCGCCCAGGCCCGCGGCGTCAAGGTCAGCGCTGGCGTCGGCGTCAACGCCGGCGATGTGGCGGAGCTCGCCGTTGGCCTGCTGCTGGCCTGCGTCCGCGGCATCGTCTGGAACGACGCCAACATCCGGGCTGGCGGGTGGAAGGGCCTCGGCCTGCGCCCCGTGCGCGGACTGTCGGGCATGAAGGTGGGCATCGTGGGTCTGGGCCACATCGGCATGGCCACGGTCGATCGCCTGCGTCCGTTCGGCTGCGGCCTGGCCTGGACCGGCCCGCGCCCCAAGCCGGTGGACCTGCCCTATGTCCCCAGCCTCGTGGACCTGGCCCGCCAGTGCGACGCCCTGGTGGTCTCCGCCCACCTGGACGAGACGACCCAGGGCATGGTCGACCGCGAGGTGATCGAGGCCCTGGGCCCGCAGGGGATCCTGGTCAATGTCGCCCGCGGCGGCCTGGTGGTGGAAGACGAGCTGATCGCCGCCCTCCATGACGGCCGCCTTGGCGGCGCCGGCCTGGACGTGTTTGAGACCGAGCCCACCCCCGCCGAGCGCTGGCGTGACGTGCCCCGGGCGGTGCTCACCCCACACCTGGGCGGCGTCACCCACGAGGCCCTGGCCCGGGTGTTCGACCGCGCCTTCGACACCGTCGCCGACTACCTCGACTGGCGGCGCTAGAAGCCCCAGGCTCGCCTGCTACTCCGCCCGCTGCTCGCGCGAACGCGCCAGCACAGCCTCGCGCCGACCGGCGATGTGCTCCTTGCTCTGGCTGGCGAAGGCGGTTTTCGTCCGGTGCTCGCGGTGGACCCGATGCGCCTCCACCACCGGAAGGCCGTGGGTGGCGTCCCAGTCCTCGCGCATGGCGCGCACCATGTCGCTGTCCTGCTCGGCGATCGCCTGGGCCAGCGACATGGCCAGCGGCATCAGCTCCTCGTGCGGGGTCAGGTGGTTGACCAGCCCGATCCGCAGCGCCGTCTCCCCGTCGATGAAGTTGCCGGTCAGCGACATCTCCCGCGCCCAGGCCATCCCCACCCGGCGCGGCAGGTCGACCAGCACCGGCCCGGGGAAGACGCCCACTCGCACATGGGTGTCGGCGAACTTGGCCCGCTCGGAGGCCACGATGAAGTCGCAGCAGAGCGCGATCTCGAACCCGCCGGTCACCGCCGGCCCGTTCACCGCCGCGATGGCCGGCACCTTATTGGCCTGCAAGGCCTTGGTGTAGGATGGCAGGCTGGAGGTCTTCTCCACGCCAAGGTCGCGCAGATCGAGGCCGGCGCTGAAGGCCGGGTCCGCGCCGGTGATGACGATGCAGCCGGCATCCTGCGCCGCCTCGATCGCGTCGCACAGGCCCTTGGCCAGGGCGTAGTTCAGCGCATTGCGCGCCTGCGGTCTGTTCATCCGGATCAGCGCGACCCGGCCATGGCGCTCCAGCGCGACGACGTCTGTCATTGTTTGCCTCCCGGCGATCTTACTGGCCGCAATCCTTCAGAGCGGCAATCCCACGCGGACGAAATCGCAACCCTCAGCGCCGGCGCGCGCGCTATAGCGCGTGTCCCGGCCGATATAGATCGTGTCGCCGGGCCGCAACGTCCGGTCGCCCACCCCCATCTCGCCACCCACGATATAGAAAAGCTCGTCCTCCTCGTGGCTGTGGGGCGGCTCGAAGTGATGCGGGTCGTAGCGGATGTGGTTCACGTTCGGCATGCCGGGCTCGCGCGGCATCAAACGCTTGTAGACCAGGCCGGGCTCGCCCGCCTTGGCCTTCCCTGGCCAGTCGTCGCGGACCTCCTGCCAGTCCTTGTCGGCATCGTAGGAGAAAATCAGGCTCGGCATCTCGTATCCTCCCCGCTGTTTCCAAAGAGGTTCGCATGAGGCGGCAGGGATCTCCAAGCAGACACGTGCGCCAAGGCCTGGCCGGTCAGGCTTTCTGGCCCTGACCGAAAAGCCGCGAGAACAGACCCCTCGTCCGCTGCCGCGGCTTTTGTTCTTTCCCCTCAGAGCGAAGCGTAGTGAATGACGGTCCGACAGCATTCTCACCGCCATCGTGCCGATATCCACAGACCGACGCGGCAAGGTCGACGGGAATTTCGAAAATGAAATCAGTATTCGCCGTCGATCCGCCCGCTCTACTCCGCTGTTCCGCGCGCCCCCGCCGCCGAGCGCACCAGCTGCACGAACTCAGCCCGCTCGCCGAATGGGTCGGCGCCGCGCCCGGCCTGGGCCAGGGTGACGATCTCGTTCCAGCCGAAGCCGTCGGAGACCCGGGGATCGCGCCGCAGCTTCTGGCCGAAGCCGGCCACCGCCACCGCCCAGCGCGTCGGCTCCGGCGCGGCGGCCAGGTTCGGCGCGGTGTCCATCCTGGTGACCGGCCGCTCGATCAGCCGCGACGCCGCCTCCCCTGGCAGCTTGTAGCGGATCTTCAGGAAGGCGATCTCGCCCGCCGCCGGGATCGGCCGCGCGCTCGGGCCATAGCGCAGCGGGTCGATGGACGACCGCCCGCCGGCCGGCGTGATCTCATAGAGCGCCGTCACCGCCGCGCCCGCGCCCACCTCGCCCGCGTCCACCTGGTCGTTGTTGAAGTCCTCGCGCGCCAGCATCCGAGTCTCGTAGCCGATCAGCCGGTACTCCGAGACCTGGGCCGGGTTGAACTCGACCTGCACCTTCACGTCGTTGGCGATCGGGAACAGCGACTTGACGAAATCTTCGCGGAACAGTTTCCGCGCCTCCTGCAGGCTGTCCACATAGGCCGCCGTGCCGTTCCCGTTTTGCGCCAGGGCCTGCATCATCGCATCGTTGTAGTTGCCGCGCCCGAAGCCATAGACCGACAGGTAGATTCCGCTCTTGCGCTTGTCGGCCACCATGTCCTTCAGCCGCGCCGGATCGGCCACCCCCACGTTGAAGTCGCCGTCGGTGAGCAGGATCACCCGGTTCACCGCCTTCGCATCGAACCGCTCCTGGGCCAGCCCATAGGCCAGGGCCAGCCCCTGTCCGCCGGCCGTCGAGCCGCCGGCCTCCAGCGCCGCCAGGGCGCAGCGCATCTTCAGCTTCTGGCGCCCGTCCGTGGGCCCCAGCACCGCGCCTGCTGAGCCGGCGTAGGCGACCATCGAGACCTGGTCCTGAGGTCGCAGCTGGTCGATCAGCAGGTTCAGCGACTTGCGCGCCAGCGGCAGACGGTCCTCGCCCATCATCGAGCCGGAGGTGTCGATCAGGAACACCAGGTTCAGCGGCGGGTGCTCGCCCTTCGGCAGGCCATAGCCCTGCAGGCCGATATGCAGGATCTGCTTGTCCGCCGACCAGGGCGACGGCGCGACCTTCACATAGGTCGAGAACGGCGCGGTCCGGTCGGCCGGGGGCGCGTAGCCGTAATCGAAGTAGTTCACCAGCTCCTCGACCCGCACGGCGTCGGTGGGCGGCCTGGCCCCGTCCTGCTGCAAGAAGCGCCGGACGTTGGAATAGGCCGCCGTGTCCACGTCCACGGAGAAGGTCGAGACCGGCTCCTGCGCCGTCTGGCGGATCGGGTTGGACCGGGCGTCGGGGTATCGCTCGGTGTCGCGGGACGGCTGCATCGGGATGACGAACCCGGGAGGCGCGGCCACCATCCGGCTCATCTCCATGGCCGGTTGCTCCATCCGCCTGGCCACCGGCGGGACCGGCAATGGCGGGATGGTCATCCCCGGCGGCGCTCCCACCGGCTGCCGAGGTCTCGCGGTCCCATGGCCCACCGTCCGGCCTGGCTCGCTGAGACTCCGGAAGCCCAGCGCCTCGCAGGAGGCCGGCGTCGGCGCGCCGTCCCCGGTCCGGATCGGCTGGGCGACGACGACCGGACTTGGCCAGGCCGTCAGGCAGGCCACGGCGAGGATGGACAGGCGATGCGGCGTCATCGGCTTCTGCTCCGCTGAACGTCCCCCGCCTTGATGCTGGCGACCCGATATGGGCGAATCCAAGGCTCAGCTTGTGGCGGAACGGCGCCTGACGCGGCTCAACGGTCCGCGCAAAGAGTATCCATTCGATCTCCCGCAGCAGGACCGGCCCATTGCCGAATGCGTTGTCGACCCAGGGCCGAGAAACCGCGAGATCGATGGCGTTCGGCAGCCGGCCCTCAAGTTCGCAGTCGTCGCCGACCGACTTCACTGTGCACAAGCCAAGCCTCAGGTCTGGCTGATTGAGCGCCGCGAACAACTTCCGCCACTTGGTGTCAGACATCAGTGAGGCGCGCGTGGTCGCCCGGACCCGCCGTCGCGCGCGCTCAATCATATCTCTGTCCCGTGCCATCACCGCGGTAGTGCCCAGGGCTTCGCGCCGGAGCCAGCTTGACGCTAAGGCGCCCGGCGCCGATACACGGGCTCGCCGGCCTGGCCGCGCTCGTTCCCCCTCTTCCAAGGAGTCGCCATGCCGGCCGCCCCCACCGCCGTGATCGCAGGAACCAACTTCGGCGCGCGAGTCCATGGCCGCGCCCTGCAAGCGGCGGGCTACGAGGTCGTGGGTCTGGTGGGGCGCGACGTGGAGAAGGCCCGCCAACGCGCCGAGAAGGGCGGGCTGGGCCAGGGTTTCGCCGACATCGCCGAGGCCCTGAAGCTGAAGCCCACGGTGGTGGCCATCGCCACCCCGCCCCACACCCACGCCGACATCGCCCACCAGGCCATGGACGCCGGCGCCCATGTGGTCTGCGAGAAGCCCTTCACCCTCGACCTGGGACAGGCCGACGCCCTGGCGGCCAAGGCCGGCAAGCTCGGCCTGATCGGCCTGCTGGGCCACGAGTTCCGCTACACCGAATCCTCGGCCCTGTTCGGCCGTCTGCTGGACGAGGGCGCCATCGGCCAGCCCCGGCTGGCGACCTTTGTCGCCCATGGCGGCCTGGTGAAAGACCCCGAGCTGGCCATGCCGGAATGGTGGTTCGACGAGGCCAGCGGCGGCGGCTGGCTGGGCGCTTCCGGCTCCCATGCGGTGGACCGGGTGCGCGACTGGTATGGTGAGGTGGCCGGCGTCAGCGCCCGCCTGGTCCTGCTAACCGACCGCCCCGGCGCCACGGCCGACGACACCTTTGAGGTCCACTTCCGGACCGTGAACGGCCTCACCGGGACCCTGCAGGGCACGGCGGCGGCCTGGGGGCCGACCGTGAACGTCACCCGCGCCCTGGGCCCAGGCGGCGCCATGTGGATCGAGGACCTCGTCAAGATGGGCTCGGTGGAGGCCGTCAGCGGCGACGTCTTCGTGGCCGACCGCAATGGCGTCCGCCAGGTTCCGGTGCCCGACGACCTGAAGCTCGACCTCACGGGCATAGCGCCGGAGTTCACCCGCAACGTGGGCCCCTTCGCCCAGCTCTACCGCGACCTGAAGGCGATGATCGACGGCAAGCGCCCCGCCGACCGCCGCCCTCGGGCCTCCACCTTCGCCGATGGCTGCGCCAACATGCGCCTCCTCGACGCCATCCGCGCCTCCTCCGCCACGGACGGCGCCTGGATATCCCTGGTCTAAGCCGCCTTCAGCGTCAGCTCCGGATGCCGCGCCGCGATCATCGCCCGGACGCCGTCCTTCCATTTGGTCGGCCACTTCATGCCAAGCGAGCGGCCGAAGCTGGGATCCAGGATGCGGTTGGGGATCGCGCCCTCGTCGGTGCGGTTGAACTTCGGCTCCACCCCGATCAGGTCAGCTATGTAGCAGGCCATCTCTTCGATGCTCACGCCCTCGTCACCGCCCCAGTTGACCACGGTGGTCGGTACGGAAGCCTTCTCCACGAACACGTCCAGGTGCTCGACCATGTCGTACTCGTTGATGGGCGACATCATGAACCTGCGGCTGGCCGCCAGCTTGATCGGGCGCCCCGCCAGCAGCGCCTCCAGCATGTTCCCGGGCAGGCCGCCGTCGTCGTACTTGCTGCCGTACGAAACGTTCAGCCGGGCGATCAGGCTGGGCGTGCCATAGAGCCGGGACAGGAACCGCACCACCCCTTCCGCCGCCAGCTTGGTGGGACCGTAGTTGGGCGAATGGGGCGAGTTGCCGCCCACATGGTCGGTCTCCTTGAACTGGTGCATCGGGTCGGGATTGTCGGCGTAGAGGGTGTTGTTCGAGGCGTATATGAACGCCTTGGCCCTACGGCACTTGTGGAACAGGAAGCCGGTCCCTTCGGCGTTCTGCACCATGCCTACCTCGGCGGTGCCGGGCTTGGTGTTGGCCGCCAGATGAATGACGTACTCAATGTCCTCTGGCACGCCGTCGAGCTGGTTGTTCGCGAAATCGCCGACGATGGTCTTTATACCCAGCGCCTCGGCGCGTTCCCGCGTTCCGGGCTGGGTGAAACGCGCCAGGCCATAGATCTCGTTGTGCGGCGCCAGTACGTCGGCGAACGTACCGCCCACCTGACCGGTGAGGCCGGTCAGCAGAATCCGATGTCCCTTAAGCATTTTTCCTCACCCACTCCGAAGAGGCCTTCGCCCCGTTCTTTCCGAAGGAATGAGGTACTTAAATCCCGCGGAGGCCGCAACCGCCTTGCGGGTGTCGCGCCCTCAGTGCCGGGGCGGAACCGGCACGGTGTCCCAGGGGCGCCGCAGCGTCGCCGCGCGGCCAGCCAGTTCGGACCAGTCGCGCCGCTCCTGCTCGATCACTTGCCGGCGGCGGGGATCGCTGACCAGCGACAGACGCTCTTCACAGCGCCGCGCCTGCTGACGGTAGAATTCCGGTTGGCTGAGCATGGGTCATCTCCCTTGTTCACCTTCAGGATGGCAGGGGACTGCGGTGCCCTCATGACAGATCGCGGTGAACGGCCGGCTTGCCTTCGGACGCCCGCATAGGTGGCGCCACTTTCTGGCAAACGCCTGCGAAAACAGCGCCGACAGCATTCATAGATGATTGGAAAATACCTCGCGGGCCGGTCGTCCCCTTGCAATGGCGCCTTGCGAATCGCATGATCCGACCGATCGGGAAACCACGCGGCGCCGCGCCGCATCACCAACGCCTTTTCAAAGAACGGCGGGCCCTAAGGCCGCCAGGGGATGGATTCATGAGCAAGAAGATCAGGGCCGGCTTCATCGGCCTGGGCAATCAGGGCGGCGCGATCGCCGAGCGGATGCTGAGCCAGGGCGTGGACCTGCGCGTCTGGGCCCGTCGGCCGGAGACCATGGAAGCCTTCGCCAAGCTGGGCGCCAAGACCGCGCCCACGCCCGCCGCCCTGGCCTCCGAATGCGACCTGGTAGGCGTCTGCGTCATCAACGACAAGGACGTCCGCGAGGTGATCCTGGGCGAAAACGGCGTGCTGGCCGGCATGAAGCCCGGCGGCGTCATCGCCGTGCACGCAACCGTCCCTCCGGAATGCGTGACCGACCTTGAGCCCCTCTGCCGCGCCAAGGGCGTGTTGTTGCTGGACGCACCCGTCAGCGGCGGCCCGGAAGGCGCGGCCGCCGGCACCATGACGGTGATGGTGGGCGGCGAGGCCTCCACCCTGGCCATCGCCCAGTCCACCTTCGACACCTTCGCCACCAAGGTCCCGCACCTGGGTCCCGTGGGCTCCGGCCAGATGGTCAAGCTGCTCAACAACAACCTCTGCTACGCCAACGTCGCCATGAGCATCAGCGCCCTAGAGGTCGCCGAGCGTCTGGGCATGAACGTGGACCGGGTGGGTGAGGTCATGTTGGGAAGCTCCGGCACCAGCCGCGGCCTGCGCCTGGTCACCGACGAGGTCACCCTACGCAAGGCCTCCGGCCCCACCAGCAATGTGCGCAAGGACATCAACTGCTTCCTGGACGTGCTGAAGAAGTTCGAAGTGAACGACGCCCTGGTCGCAAAGATGTCGGCCTCCGCGGCCGACAGCATCGACGCCTTCGCCGCCAAGCGTCTCTAGCCCCTGGAGCAGGATCGGCCCGGATTCATCCGAGCCGTGAATCCTACTCCAATTCAAAAGTGTAGAGCCTAATTCACGGTTCGATTCGAACCGATCAGGCTCTAGCGGCGAATCTCCGGCGGGCCTAGGCTCGCCGGTACCGCTTCGCTTTAGGGTGGCGTGAGGCTCGTGACTCGTCCGCACATTGCAACCGGCGCCCTGGGCGCGGCCCTCCTGTTCGCAGGCCTGGGCGCGGCGACGGCGCATGCCGCCGACGACTTCCCGATTTCGCTCGATCCGGTGTCGCTGACTGCCTGGCTGAAGGCCAACACCGACCTGGCCGCCGACCAGGTAGCCATCGCCGGCCCTGTGCATGTGGTGGCCGTGACCCGGGGCAA
>CANJKG010000013.1 GCA_947474775.1 Caulobacteraceae bacterium
CGACGGCTCGGCACGTCACACCTACTCAGCATTCGACGTGCTCAAGCTGTCCATCGCCCTGAGCTTGGGTGCGCAGGGGCTCGATCGTCAATCCGCGGGCGGCCTGGTCCGGGCGCACAGTGCGGAACTTCACGAAGCGATGCGGGACCGTTCAGGTCGTAGTGTCGACGTCTACTTCGCTTTCGGCGATTTCGTGGCCTACGGCGCGACCTCTGAGGAAGCAGGTGCAGTGCGTAGGGAAGCGTTCGTCGCGACGCGTTCCGCACTTGGGCCCGCCATGGACCGGAGAGCGAAAGCCACCAAGACGCCGCTGATCGGCTTTGGCGCCGTCAACGTGTCCGAGTGTTTGCGGCGGCTCCAGACACTCATCGCGCGTGACCCCAATTCCCCGGATTTGATCGCGCAGTTCGATCAGATTTGGTCTGCGGATGGGGATGCAAGTGCGTCCTGATCTGCTCGCAGCGCTCGCGCCCCGTGGACTCGGCCGTGAAGTGGCAGCCCGCTACATCGGAATCAGCCCGGGAAAGTTCGACCAGATGGTCGCTGACGGGCGCATGCCGCAGCCGCGTCGGATCGACGGCCGCAAGGTGTGGGATCGCCTGGCGATCGACGACGCCTTCAGTGATCTGCCCATCGAAGCCCCCACCAATCCGTGGGACGAGCTGACCAACTGATGGCCAAGATCGATCTCCCCTACGTCCAAAGGTTCAGGGATCGCCTTGGGGTGATGCGCCACTATTTCCGCAAGCCCGGGTGCAAGCGCGTCGTGTTGCCTGGGGCTCCCGGCTCCAAGGCGTTCATGGAGGCCTATCAGGCGGCGGAGATTTCTTCGCGCACCCCCGACGCGGCGAATGTCCCCGCCGGCACCATGAGCTCGATCATCATCGCCTACTACCAGTCTGACGAATGGCGGGCGCTTCAACCCCAGACCCAGCACACCTATCGTCGCATCCTCGACCGCTTCCGGATCACCTACGGACACGGGCCAGCGACAGCGTTCGAGACCCGGCATCTGAGAATCATTCTGGATAAGATGGGCGATCGACCGGGCGCCGCCCAGAACCTGCTGAAGCGGCTTCGCGGGGTCTGCAAGTTCGCCGTCGCGCGCGAGTTCATACGCAGCGATCCGACGGCCGGCGTCAGGGTCGCCAAGCGACGGAGCGAAGGCTTCCGAGCCTGGAGCGACGGCGACATCGAGAAATTCGAAGCCAAGTGGGGTGAAGGGACCCGGGCCAGTTTGGCGCTCTATCTGCTCCTCTACACCGGTCAGCGGCGTTCCGATGTCGTCCGGATGGGTTGGCACGACGTGCGCGACGGCGTGCTCTCGGTGCGCCAACAGAAGACTGGCGTTCAGCTGGTGATTCCGCTTCACCCCCAGCTGCTGGCCGCGTTGGCTCAACGCCCGAAAGCAGATCCAGCGTTCCTCGTCACCAGCGCCGGCCGGCCGTTCAGCGCGGTTGGCTTCTCAAACTGGTTCAGGGACTGCGCGTTCAAGGCCGGGCTTCCCGCGCAATCGAGCCCGCACGGATTGCGTAAGGCCGCGGCGCGTCGACTCGCGGAGGCCGGTTGCTCGACCCTGGAAATCGCCTCGATCACCGGCCACGCCAGCCTGAAAGAGATCGAACGCTACACAAAAAGCGCTGCTCAGGGCCGTCTGGCTCACGCTGCGATTGGGGCTTTGCGGGACAGATCGTGAATGTCCCGTCGTTTCAACGGGAACAAGTGTCAAACTTTCAGTGTCAAACTGAGTGTCAAACTTTTGCCGGATGATTGATTTCATTCAGCAATACAAGGAACGTGGCGGCCCGGGAGGGACTCGAACCCCCGACCTTAGCTTTAGGAAAGCTCTGCTCTATCCTGCTGAGCTACCGGGCCGCGCTGAAAGACGGTGACATCCTTCGCGGCGTTCGATGCCACGCTCGGGGATGGAAGCCAAGTGCGCCGCCGTTTCCCGCCGGATTGTCCCCATGGGCGCCGCGCTGCGGAATCGGTCAGCGGGCTAACCATGGCCGCGAGATGCATGTAGGCTTCCCGACCTGAACAGAATGGGAGGCAGTCGCATGAGTGTCGTTGAACCGGGTTCGAGCAGCGCCAACCTCATCGCCCGCGTGAAGGGCATGCTCCTTCGTCCCGCCGGGACATGGGACGAGATCGACGTGGAGCCCGCGACCGTCGGCGGCGTCTACAAGGGCTATGTGATCCCGCTGGCGGCGGCTTCGGCCATCTGCGGCCTGGTGGGCATGGTGGTGTTCGGGGTAGGCGCCCTTGGCTTCAGTTACAGGCCGCCCCTGGTCCCGACCGCGATCCAGTACGCCGTCGGCTTCCTGTTCAACCTGGCTGGCGTCTACGTGCTGGCCCTGCTGATCGACTGGCTGGCCCCTAAGTTCGAGGGGACGAGCAACCGGCTCCAGGCCTTCAAGCTGGCCGCCTATTCGGGAACGGCGGCCTGGGTAGCGGGGGTGTTCACCCTAATCCCCATGCTGGGAGTCCTTGTCATCGTGGGCGCGATCTACGGCCTCTACACGCTGTACAAGGGCCTGCCGAAGCTGATGAAGAATCCGGCCGAGAAGACCACACCCTTTTTCGTGCTGATCATTGTGGTGGGCATCGTGGTCGGCGTGGTCTTCGCCGCCATCTCCGGCTGGCTGGGCATGGGGCGGTTTGGCGGCCCCATGGGCATGGCGCACCAGGAGGCGGCCACGGTCACCGTTCCGGGCCTGGGGACGGTCGACGTGGCCAACCTTGAAGCCCAGGCCAAGAAGGCCGAGGCCATGGCCAAGCAGATGGAGTCCGGCCAGGGTGTGGTGGCCTCCGATCCCGAGGCGCTCAAGGCGATGCTGCCCGCCTCGGTCGCCGGCTACGCCCGCACTGAGATGAGCAGCGGCAGCGGCGGGGCGGGCGGCTTCCAGGCGTCTAGCGCCGAGGCGAGATACGCCAAGGGCGACGCCAGCATCGAGCTCAGCATCAACGACATCGGCGCGGCCGGCGCGCTGGCTGGGATGGTGGGGTCCCTGAACGTGAAGTCGTCCGAGGAGAAGGGCGACCGCTACGAGAAGATGGGAAAAGTCGGCGGACGCATGACTCAGGAGAGCTATGACCGCAGCAGTCGCCACGGCGAGTACGGCGTGATGGTGGGCGACCGCTTCATGGTCAGCGCCGAGGGGAACAACGTCAGCATCGATGAGCTGAAGGCCGCCGTGCAAGCGGTGAACTTCGCCACCTTGGAGACGATGGCCAAGGCGGCCCAGTAGCCGTGACCGCGCCTTGACGGCCCGGCGCGCGTCCGCAAAGTGCGCGCCCATGGCCTCTCGTCGCACCTGGGGAACGTCCCCGCAGCTGTGGATCGCCGCCCTCCTGGCGGGCGCTATCGCGTCCGGCCTGGCCGCGCCGGGCCCCGCCATGTCGGCCAGGCCCCCGGCGGCCAAGGCGGCCTCAGCCTGCCGCTCGGCGGACGGGCTGGTGCATGTCCCGGCGGGGGTCGTGCTGCTGGGCGAGGACGGCGAGGGGCGGCCCGGGCGCTCGGTGAAGGTCGCCGAATTCTGGATCGAGCGGCACGAGGTGACCAATCGCCAGTTCGCGGCCTTCGTGGCGGCCACCGGCTACAAGACCCAGGCCGAGCGGGAAGGGCAGGGGGCTGTGTTCGTGCAGCCCCACGCGATCGACGGTTCCGGCGACGCCGGCCAATGGTGGCAGTTCGCCAAGGGAGCGTCCTGGCGCCACCCAACCGGCCGTGAGACCGCCCCGCCAGCCACCCGCGCCCAGATGCCGGTGGTGCAGGTCAGCTTCGAGGACGCCCAGGCCTACGCCCGCTGGGCCGGCGGACGCCTGCCCACCGAAGCCGAGTGGGAGCGAGCGGCCCGCGGCGACCAGGCCCATCCCGTGGACCCCGGACGCTGGGCCTATGACGCCAAGGGCAAGCCGGTGGCGAACACCTGGCAGGGCGTGTTCCCGGTGGTCGCCCAGGTGGAGGACGGCTATCCGGGCCTGGCGCCGGTGGGCTGCTTCCCGGCCAGCCCCATGGGCCTGCACGACATGATCGGCAACGCCTGGGAGTGGACCACCACGGAGGTCGCGGGCGCTGCGCGCAACCGCACGCTCAAGGGCGGCTCCTTCCTCTGCGCCTTCAACTACTGCGCCAATTTCCGCCCGGCCGGCTGGCAGGCGCAGGAGGAGGACCTGCCCACCTCGCACGTCGGTTTCCGGCTGGTGCGGGACAGGGCCCCTTAAGACCCAAAAAAACGCCCGGCCGCAAAGCCGGGCGTCTTGCTAGTCGACCTTGTCCCGGATCAGGCGGCGACCGCCTTGATCAGCGACTTGTTGAGGATGCCGATGGCGGCTTCGCGGTCGATCCGCTCGATGGCGGCGACTTCGCGGGCCATGCGGTCCAGGGCCGATTCGTAGAGCTGGCGCTCGGAATAGGACTGTTCCGGCTGGTTCTCGGCCCGGTGAAGGTCGCGCACGACCTCGGCGATGGAGATCAGGTCGCCGGAGTTGATCTTGGCCTCGTATTCCTGCGCCCGGCGCGACCACATGGTGCGCTTCACCCGTGCGCGGCCCTTCAGGGTGGTCAGCGCCTGGGAGACCACATTGGTCTCGGCCAGCGGCCGCAGGCCGGCGGTGCGCGCCTTGGCGGTGGGGACACGCAGGGTCATCTTTTCGTGGTCGAAGGTGATGACATAGAGCTCGAGCTTCAGACCGGCGACTTCCTGGCTTTCGATCCCCTGCACCTGGCCTACGCCGTGGGCGGGATAGACGACGTGATCGCCAACCGAGAAATCATGACCGTTCTTGCTCATGGAATATCCTCTCAAAAACTCTCAAGTCCGCAGCGACGCCTGGCCATCGCGACCCACTTCCACAAAAGAGACAGGCCCACGCCCCGCGAAACAGAGACGCGGCGCCGGGATTTCTGCTGCGGAAGTAGACCTCTTAAGACACCCTTCGCCTTCACGGGCGGACGCCGCCGACGGCATTCTCTGACAAACAGGCAGGCCGGGGCCCTATCGCCATGTTCAATGTAACCATAGCATAAAATTAAGCCGAATGAAAGGCTTGCCCAGGGCCGTCCAGCAAACCGCCCCGTGGGGCCGGCGGAGCTCTACGATCCGCGCCCCGGCTTCTCGGAAAAGTACTTCTCGAACTTGTCCGGTTCACGTTCGTACTCGGCCGCGTCGGCCGGGGGATCGCCCTTGACCGTGATGTTTGGCCACACCTTGGCGTATTCCGAGTTCACCCGCAGCCACTTGCCGTCGGGGTCGTCCTCAGTGTCGGGCTTGATGGCGTCCACCGGGCATTCCGGTTCGCAGACCCCGCAGTCGATGCATTCGTCGGGGTTGATCGCCAGGAAGTTCTCGCCCTCGTAGAAGCAGTCGACCGGGCACACTTCCACGCAGTCCATGTACTTACATTTGATGCACGGATCCATCACGATGTAGGTCATGGCGGGGGCGGGTCTCCGGGCCTCTTAGAGAAGGCGCGGGTTTTTCGCGGCGCCTGGGCGCCTTGTCAATGCCGCGCCAGGCCTTTGACCACCTAGGAAATCTGCAAGGGCGAATAGAGCGCCCGCGCTTCGGCCGGCGGGCCACGCCGTTCGCCCAGGGCTTCGACCCGCACGGCGCTGAGCCGGCCACCCACCGCGAACACAAGCTCGTCGCCCACCCTCACCGGTCTGGCGGGCTTGTCGAGGCGGGTCTCCTGGCCGGCGCGAGTCACGCGCACGCGGCCCTCCTCGACGAACCGGGCCGCCAGTGAACGGGTCTTGAAGAAGCGCGCGCGCCAGAGCCAGACGTCGGCGCGAATGGCGTCCTCGCTCAAGTCCCGGCCTGCTTGGCGCGACGCCGGCGGCGGGGGCGCCGCACCGGCGCGGGCTGGTCCTTCAGCGCCGCCAGCGCCGCGAACGGCGAGTTCGGGGTTACCGGTGTCGGGCGCTCGGGCGCCTCGTGGATCTGGCGGCGTCGCCAGGCCACGGGCTGTCCGGGCCTCACCCGCTGGGCCGGCCTGAAGCCCAGGCCGCGCAGGATCTCACTGGCCTCGGCCTCGCTCCAGCCGAGCGCCTCGCGATCCTGGTCGGACAGCAGGATGCCCCCGCCCTGCTTCACGCCCGTTCGGATCAGTTCGTCCAGCCGTTCCAGCTGCTCCACCGGGGCGGCCAGTCCCTGGACGGCGCGCAGGCCGAACGCCGACAGCGTCCGTGGCGAGGGCGCCGGCGAGGGCAGGCGGCTCGGCCGGTCGGCGGGCGGCCTCCAGCCCCCGGCCTCACGGGCCGCCAGCGCCTGAACCAGACTGCGGGCCTGCGGTCGCAACAGGCCCGGTAGGTAGATGGAGAAGGCGCCCAGCCGCACGCCCAGGCCCCGCAGCATTCGCCGCTCCACCTGGCTCAGCGCCTTGGCCTCGGCGCGCACCGCGCCGCGGTCCAGCACCCCGCCGGCCTCCAGCAGGCGCTAGGCCAGGCCGCGCGCCAGGCCCTTGACATGGCCCTCGGCCACGGCGGCCTCCAGGCGGCGCAGGCCGGCCAGCCGCCGGCTGGCCTCGGCGGCCAGAAAGGCTTCCAGCCGCCGCGCCGCGCGCTGGCGGGCCGCGTCATGGCCAAGCTCCCCCAGCAGCCGCACGCGCGGGCTGAACGGCTGGCCGCCCGCCAGCACCCCCGCCGCCTCGCCGCGCCACAGCACCACGCCGTCTGGTTGCAGCGCGAAGGCGTCGTCCGGCTCGGCGGCCAGCTTGCCCAGGCGCCGGTTGATCTCTGGCCCCACCGCGTGGGTGGCTGCGGATCGCAGCGCCTTCTCCTCGAGCACGGAGGTCCCGTGGGCGGCCTCGAACTGCACGCCGGTGAGCTTGCCGACGTAGTGGCCCTCGACGGTCACCGCCCCGTCGGCGCTGACGCCCGCCAACATCTCCTCGCGCACCCGCAGGCCTCGCATCAGCGCGCTCGTCCGGCGGTCCACGAACCGGGCCATCAGCCGCTCGTGAAGCGTGTCGGAGAGACGGTCCTCCAGGGCGTGCGTGCGGCCTTGCCAGCCGGCCGCATCGGCCAACCAGTCCGGTCGGTTGGCCACATAGGCCAGGGTGCGGACGCTGGAGAGCCGCGCGGCCAGGGAATCGATGTCGCCGTCGGTGCGGTCCAGGCCCGCGAACTGGCCGGCGATCCAGTCCTCCGGCACCCGGCGTTTGCCCGCGGTGAGGTGGAAGAAGAAATCCCGCACCAGCCGCACGTGCTCGTCGGGCGCCTGCTTGCGGAAGTCCGGCGTCTGGCAGACGTCCCACAGGCGGAACAGCACCTCGCGGTCCCGGGCGCGGGTCGTCACCTCCGGATCGGCCGCCAGCTGTCGCAGGGTCTTCTCATCCAGAGCTTCGGCGGCCAGGGTCAGGCCCTCGCGCTCCGGCGGCTGGGCCAGGGAGCGCATCAGGTTCGCCAGCGAGCCGAAGTCGAGCTTCGCATTGCGCCATTCGGCACCCGGCGTCGGCTGGAAGTGGTGCTGCTCCACCGCCTCGACCAGGTCGGGGTCCATGTCGTCGGCCTCGCCGGTGACCCCGAAGGTCCCGTCGCGCTGGTAGCGGCCCGCCCGCCCGGCGATCTGGGCGGTCTCCTGCGGCGTCAGGAACCGGGTGCGCCGGCCGTCGAACTTGCGCAGGCCGGCGAAGGCCACATGGTCCACGTCCATGTTCAGGCCCATGCCGATGGCGTCGGTGGCCACCAGGAAGTCCACCTCGCCGGACTGGTAGAGGGCCACCTGGGCGTTGCGGGTGCGCGGGCTCAGCGAACCCATCACCACCGCGGCCCCGCCCCGCTGGCGGCGGATCAGCTCGGCGATGGCGTAGACCTGGTCGGCGGAGAAGGCGACCACGGCTGAGCGCCTGGGCAGGCGCGTCAGCTTTTTCGGCCCCGCATAGGTGAGGTTGGAGAACCGCTCCCGGCTGACGATCTCGGCGTGGGGCAACAGGCGGCGCACCAGCGGCGCCATGGTCGCCGCGCCCAGCAGCATGGTCTCGGCCGTGCCTCGGGCGTGCAGCAGCCGGTGGGTGAACACGTGGCCCCGCTCGCGGTCGGCGCAGAGCTGGATCTCATCCACCGCCAGGAACTCCACCTGGCGCGACAGCGGCATGGCCTCCACGGTGCAGACGAAATACTGCGGCCTGGGCGGGACGATCTTCTCCTCGCCGGTGATCAGGGCGACGCAGCGGGCGCCCCTCAGCTTGACGATGCGGTCGTAGACCTCGCGGGCCAGCAACCGCAGGGGCAGGCCGATCATGCCGGAGGCGTGGCCCAGCATGCGCTCCACCGCCAGGTGGGTCTTGCCCGTATTGGTGGGCCCAAGCACCGCCACCAGTCTGGGTGGGGCTGCGCCGGATGGGCGATCGCTCATGGGACCAATCTGGGTATTGGCGGAGAGTCGGGCAAGCCTGGCTTAAGCGCGGCGCCCTTCGCCGGGTTCCAGGCGGAACCCCAGAGGCAGCAATTGTTCAATCGTCCGGCGCCCGACCTCGCCGTCGGGGCCCAGGCTCATCACCTCGCACCCGTCGGCGGCGAATTCGAAGATCTTCTGCCGACACCCGCCGCACGGCCAGATCAGCCCCGGCAGCGACGAGGCCACATAGACCCGCTTGAGCGCCTTCTCCCCCGCCGTCACGGCCCCGGAGATAGCGCTGGCCTCCGCGCACAGCCCCTGCGGATAGGCGGCGTTCTCGACGTTGACCCCATAGTGCAGCCGCCCGTCGGCGCCCTCCACGGCTGCGGCCACATGCACGCCGGAGTAGGGCGCATGGGCGTTCGGCAGGAGGCTGCGGAGCCTGGCGGCGATCTCGGAGGTGTCGGTCATGGGATGTACTCAATCACAAACCGGGAGCCGCCGCAGCGCCGACGAAGTGCAACCTGTTCGTCCCGCGTCCGCCTGCTAGGATCGCCCGCCGGCCGAGAGAAGCACCGGTAGGAGACAACAACAATGCGCCGCACCCTGTGGGCCGCCCTGGCCGTGGCCAGCCTCATCTTATTGCCCGCCGGCGCCTCGGCCCAGGCGGTCGCCGGCTTCGGGGGTTTCACCGCGCTGCCCCAGGCCAGGGAGCGGGGCGATCCGACTCTCGACTACAAGGCGCTCTATGTGGTCCAGGACGGCGCGAAGATGAAGGCCACCGGGGTCAACCTGGGTCTCGACCGTGCCGCCAAGCTGGCCAACATGCTGGCCGCCGACGGCGTACCCGCCGAGAGGCGCCACATCGCCGTGGTGGTGCTGCACGACGCCACCGAGGCGGTGCTCTCCGACGCCGCCTATAGCGCGCGCCACATGGGGGAGAAGAACCCCGACGCCCCCGTCGTCGCCGCCTTGATCGCCGGAGGGGTGAGCGTCCGCATCTGCGGCCAGGCCATGGCCGCCAAGGGCGTCAAGCCGGAGGAGCTCGCGCCCGGCGTGCAGCTGGATATCTCGGCCCTGATGACCTCGGCCAACCTCCAGCTCAGGGGCTATGTGCTCTGGCTCAACTGATCAGTCCAGCGTCCTGCGATACCGCGCCATCGCCAGCGCGCTGACCACCAGCACGAAGGCCAGCAAGGCCAGCAGCTCACGCCACATGTCGGCCATGCCCTGGCCCTTCAGCAGGGCGCCGCGCACCACCCGTAGGAAGTGGGTGACCGGGATCACCTGGCCGATGGCCTGGGCCCATTCCGGCATCCCCCGGAACGGGAACATGAAGCCCGACAGGAGGATCGAGGGCAGCATGTAGAAGAAGCTCATCTGCATGGCCTGCAGCTGCGAGCGGGCCACGGTGGAGATCAGGAAGCCCAGCGCCAGCGAGCCCACGATGAACAGGGCCACGCCAAGGGACAGGCCGAACCAGCCGCCGGCCATGGGCACGTGGAACAGCAGCTTCGACATCACCAGGATGATCGCTGTCTGCACCAGCCCGACCAGGACATAGGGCGCGAGCTTGCCGATCATCACTTCCAACGGCTGGACCGGCGTGGCCAGCAGGCTCTCCATCGTCCCGCGCTCGGTCTCGCGGGTGACGCTGAGCGAGGTCATCATGACCAGGGTCAGCGACAGGATCACGCCCAGGAGGCCGCACCCGCAGCCTGCAGGACAAATATCCCGGCGGCATGACCGACCACGTCCACCTGGAAATCCTCGACCGGCGCGGCCGACGCGTGGACCCTGGCGAGGTGCTCTCCGCTCGCCGGACGAGCAAGCCGCAGGTCATGGGTTGAGGCTGACGGGAACGCGACCGCAACAAAGCGTGACCGAATCACTGACCTGCGGCGATTCGGCGTTTGTTCCCTACAACCAGTTGTATCCCAAGCTCTACCGCACACAACAGGGGTCATGATCCCGTTGGATTGAGGCCGTCTGTCGCCTTGACTGCGGAGCAAGCCTTCCTCTATATCGCCCGCTCCCGCGCGGACCCCCAGGTTCAGCGCTCAGCTTTCCTACGCGAAGGTTTCACCATGTCGCGCCGTTGCGAACTCACCGGGGTCGGTCCGATGATCGGCCACAACGTGAGCCACTCGAATATCAAGACCAAGCGCCGCTTCCTGCCGGCGCTGGCGCCCGCGTCCCTGCAGTCGGACGCTCTGGGCCAGACCTTCCAGCTGAAGATCAGCAACGCGGCCCGCCGCACGCTCGACTTCCGCGGCGGCCTGGACGTCTTCCTGGTCAAGGCCCGCGACGAGCAGCTCTCCCCCCGCGCGCTGAAGATCAAGCGCCAGCTGAAGGCCAAGCTGGCCGAAGCCGCCGCCTGAGGCCGGAAACATCGGACATTGAAAAGGCCGCCCCTCCGGGCGGCCTTTTTGTTTCCCGATTCCTTCTCCCGCAAGGGGAGAAGGGGCGCAGGACTACTTCAGCACGCCGTCGAACAGCGCGAACATCTCCTTGAAGTGCCGCTCGGAAGCTTCCTTGTCGTAGACCGGCATGTCCCGCGGCGCATAGCCGTGCAGCTTGCCCGGCCAGATGGAGACGTCGGCGTCGACGCCCGCGGCCTGGTAGGCCTTGGCCAGGATGTCCCGGGCCTCCGAGGTGAAGCCCTTGTCCTCGTCGGCGCCGGCCACCAGCACCTTGGCCTTGGTTGTGGGCGCAACTTTGTGGACGCTGTCCGGGGCGTCGGTGACCACATTGCCGGCGTGGAAGGCCGCCGCGGCCGCCACCCGATCCGGATAGGCCGCCGCCGCGCGCAGCGACATGCCGCCGCCCATGCAGTAGCCGGTGGTCCCGACCTTCTCGCCCTTCACCTGCGGCTGGTCGGAGAGCCATCCCAGGAAGGCGCCGGTGTCGCTCATGGCCTTCTGCGGATTGGTGGAGCCCATGAATTCCATCAGCTTGGACCGGTCGGACAGCATGACGGGGATGTCGAAGGGCTCATAGGGCGGCCGCCGCCAGAACATGTCGGGCAGCAGCACGAAGTAGCCGTGGTCGGCCACTCGCTGGGCCATCTCGAACATCGCCGGGCGGATCGCGAGCGCGTCCATGTAGACCATCACCCCCGGCCACGGGCCTGCGCCCTGGTCCGGCGTGAAGGCGTAGGCGCGGGCCTCCCCGTCCGGCGTGGTGATCGAAACGTCCTTCTTGCTCATGGCCCTCTCCCCGTTGGTGGCGTCCAGTCGAACGCCAGAAGCAGCGTCCGCTGGCCGGTCGGTCTTCCGTTGAAGACCCCGAAATTGTCGTCCGAAAGCAGATAAAGCCTGACCTTGCCGTCCTGGCCCGGGACCGCGGCCAGGCCCTCGAAATTCTCGGTGGTCAAGGGCGGGCCGATATCGAGCCTGTCAACCAGCCGGCCCGCGGCGTCGACGATCTTCACCCGGTTCACATTGCCCCGGGCGACCGTGAAGGTCCGGATCAGATAGGCCATGCGGCCGTCCGGCAACGGCTCCATGGCCACCAGGTCCAGGCCATCCTCCAGGCCGGCCTGTCGATCGGGACCGCACTCCGCCCAGACCCGGCACAGGAAAACCTGTCCCGTGGGCTCGATCCCTACCCGATAGGCCTCTGGCGCGACGTCCGGAGCCGCCGCCAGCGCCTCCATGGCCTGGTTGGGGACATAGGGGATCCTGGGCTTCGGGACCTCGCGGGGCGGCCCGCCGCCCGCCGGATAGAGCAGCACCCGGTCGTGGTGCTCGAAGGAGACCAGCATGTCACCGCCGGGCAGCACCGCCAGGCCCTCGGCGTCCCACTCCAGCTGGCCGCCGGCATGGACATCCGTTCCGTGCGCATCCTTCAGCGAGGACATCCGCGCCTCGCCCAGGCCCACGAGCCGCCCCGCCGCGTCCAGCACCAAGCGGGCCTCCAGCAGGTCGGCCTGGTCGCCCACAGCCAGCATGCGCCCGTCCGGCAGGATCTTCATGTCCGACAGGCCGTGCAGCCGAGAGGTCTGGCTTGAGGTGGGATTGATCCCGCCCGCATAGGTGAAATTGCCGAACCGCTCCTGGGCCGGATCGCGGGGGTCGATGGGGACCGGCGCTGAATCCACGGTGATGGCGGCGCCGTACGAGATCGGCGCCGCCGGCAGCTCCGCCCTCGGCGAGACGCACGCGCTGAGCGCCAAGACCGCGGCAAGCGCAGGCCAGCGCCTCAAGCCACCGCCCTCCGCACTTCCTTGAAGGTGGAGCGGCGGGCGGGCCCGCTGGGCCCCTGGGTGTTGGGCGGCGGCTGCAGCAGGCCCGCGGTGGCGCGGCTGGGCTTCCTGATCTCCTCGTCGAACAGCTCGGCCAGCTGATCGACGATGGCCCCGGCCAGCTGCTCCACGTCGACGATGGTCACCGCGCGCCGGTAGTAACGGGTCACGTCGTGGCCGATGCCGATGGCGATCAGCTGAACAGGGCTGCGCGTCTCTATCTCGGCGATCACCTCGCGCAGGTGACGCTCCAGGTAGTGGCCGGAATTCACCGACAGGGTGGAATCGTCCACCGGCGCCCCGTCGGAGATCACCATCAGGATGCGGCGGGCCTCGGGCCGGCCGATCAGCCGCTGGTGGGCCCACATCAGCGCCTCGCCGTCGATGTTCTCCTTCAGCAGCCCCTCGCGCATCATCAGGCCGAGGTTGCGCCGCGCCCGCCGCCAGGGGGCGTCTGCGGCCTTGTAGATGATGTGGCGCAGGTCGTTGAGCCGGCCGGGCTGCGGCGGCTTGCCGGCCTTCAGCCAGTCTTCCCGCGCCGAGCCGCCCTTCCAGGCCCGTGTGGTGAAGCCCAGGATCTCGGTCTTGACCCCGCAGCGCTCCAGGGTGCGGGCCAGGATGTCGGCGCATACCGCGGCCACCATGATCGGGCGCCCCCGCATGGAGCCGGAATTGTCGATCAGGATGGTGACCACCGTGTCGCGGAAGTCGGTGTCCTTCTCCTCCTTGAAGGACAGCGGCGCGGTGGGGTCGATGATCACCCGGGTGAGGCGCGCAGCGTCCAGCATGCCTTCCTCCAGGTCGAAGCTCCACGCCCGGTTCTGCTGCGCCAGCAGCTTCCGCTGCAGCTTGTTGGCCAGCCGCGAGACCACGTTCGACAGGCTGTTTAGCTGCTGGTCGAGATAGGCCCGCAGGCGGGTGAGCTCGTCCGGCTCGCACAGCTCCTCGGCCGACACCACCTCGTCGTGGGCGGTGGTGAAGACGCGATAGGTGATCGGCTTGGCGTCGGGCTTCAGCTCCGGCCGCGCCGGCTGCTCCCCGTCGCCCATCTCCGGCGGCTGGTCGCTGTCCTCGGCGTCGGAGGGCTGGGCCTCGGTCATGTCGCCGTCGGCGTCGTCGGCGTCGCGCTCGGTGGTCTCACTCTCGTCCATGGCCGACTGCTGGGGCGACTGGCCTTCGCCCTCGCCGTCGTCCTGGTCCTCGCTGACCTCCGGCTCGCCGTCGCCGGCGTCCTCGTCGTCCTGTTCGGACCCATCCTCCTCGGCCAGGTCCTCACCCATCTGCAGGTCGCTGATGATCGCCCGGGCGATCCTGGCGTAGGCCTTCTGGTCCTCCACGGCGGCGGCCAGCCGGTCGAGGTCGGCCCCGGCCTTCTGCTCCACCTCAGCCCGGAACAGGTCCACCAGCGGCCTGGCCTGCGGAGGCGGCGGTTCTCCCGTCAGCCGCTCGCGGGCCATCAGCGCCACGATGTCGGCGAACGGCGGATTGGCCATGGCCTCGGCCTGGTTGAAAGTGCGCCGCTGCCAGGCCTGGTCGAGCACCGCCTTCAGGTTCTCGCGCACCCCGCCCATGGCGTTGGCGCCGATCGCCTCGATGCGGGCCTGCTCCACGGCGTCGTAGATCGGGGCCCCGAGCGGCGAGCCTGGCCTGGCCCGCGCGTGGACGGCCGGATCGTGCAGGGCGATCCGTAGCGCCATCTGGTCGGCGAGGCCCCGGATGCGGGCGGCGTCGATGGGGGTCAGGTCGCGCGGCGGATGCGGCAGCACCGCCCGGTTGCCGGACAGCTGCGGCCCCTCGCCGGAAAAGACGATCTCCAGGTCGGGGGCCTCGGCCAGCGAGCGGGCGGCGTGCGCCAGCGCTCGCTTGAACGGCTCCAACGGGTTGTCGGGGATCTTGGCCATCTCGGCCCCGTCAATAGCGAGGCCTGGGCCCGCGCGGAACACGGAATCGCGATGGCTGGAACGAGCGCGGGCTAACGGCGTTTCCACGGCCAAGGTCGATCCGACCTCGCAAGGGAGTTAAGCGCAATGTTGAAGTGGGCTTTGATTTTCGCCGTGGTCGCCTTGATCGCCGGCGCCCTGGGCTTCGGCGGCGTCGCCGGCGCGGCCGCGGGCATCGCCAAGATCCTGTTCTTCGTCTTCGTCGTCGGCTTCCTGATCTTCCTGGCGCTCGGCGTCTTCGCCGGCCGCAAGATCGCCGGGAGATAACGACTCTTCCGAAGGCAGTTGGGGACGCCCGGTCGAAAGACCGGGCGTTTCCGTGTCAGGCCACCCGCACCCGCGCGGTGCTCTCCGGCAGGTCCTGGCCGAAGGCGCGCTGGAAGAACTCGGCCACGGTGCCGCGTTCCAGCTCGTCGCACTTGTTGAGGAAGGTCATCCGGAAGGCCAACGCGATATCGCCGCCGAAGATCTCCGCGTTCTGCGCCCAGGTGATCACGGTCCTGGGGCTCATGACCGTGGAGATGTCCCCGTTCATGAAGGCGTTGCGGGTCATGTCCGCCACCCGGACCATGGCCGCGATGGTCCGCCTGCCCTCGGCGTTGTCGAAGCTCGGCGTCTTGGCCAGCACGATCTCGGCCTCCACGTCGTGGGCCAGGTAGTTGAGCGTGGCGACCATCGACCAGCGGTCCATCTGGCCCTGATTGATCTGCTGGGTGCCGTGGTACAGCCCCGTGGTGTCGCCCAGGCCGATGGTGTTGGTGGTGGAGAACAGCCGGAACCAGGGGTTCGGCCGGATCACCCGGTTCTGGTCCAGCAGGGTGAGCTTGCCCTGCGCCTCCAGCACCCGCTGGATGACGAACATCACGTCGGGCCGGCCGGCATCGTATTCGTCGAACACCAGGGCGATGGGCCGCTGGATCGACCAGGGCAGGATGCCCTCGCGGAACTCGGTGACCTGCTTGCCGTCCTTCAGGACGATGGCGTCCTTGCCCACAAGGTCGATCCGGCTGACGTGGCTGTCCAGGTTCACCCGGATCATCGGCCAGTTAAGCCTGGCCGCCACCTGCTCGATGTGCGTCGACTTCCCCGTGCCGTGATAGCCCTGGACCATCACCCGGCGGTCGAAGGCGAAGCCGGCCAGGATCGCCCGGGTGGTCTCCGGATCGAACTTGTAGGCCGGGTCCAGGTCGGGGACGTGGCTGTCCTTCTCGCCGAAGGCCGGGACCTTCATGTCGAAGTCCACGCCGAATGTCTCCCGCGAGGAGACCTGATGGTCCGGGACCAGGGTGATCAGCTTGTCTTCGACGGTGTCGTACGCGGTCATGGCGCGGTCCGATTACAAGGTCCAGGCGGCGTAGGCAAACGGCCCGCGCACGCTGTGTGGTGGTGGCGTGGTTTTGCATTTGCGGTTAGCACCGCCCCATGCCCGCCCAGATCGATCCCTTCCACGCCATGGCCGTCAGCGCCCTGGCCCAGGAGCTGAAGGCGCAGGGCCGCTCCATCATCCACATGGAGTTCGGCCAGCCCTCCACGGGCGCCCCGCGCGCGGCCATCGAGACCGCCCACCGCATCCTCGACACCGACGGCATGGGCTACTGGGAAAGCGCGCCCCTGAAGGCCCGCATCGCCCGCCACTACGCCGAGACCTATGGCCTGGAGGTCGCCCCAGACCGCGTGATCCTCACCTGCGGCGCCTCGCCCGGCCTGGTGCTGGCGCTGGCCGCCAGCTTCGAGCCCGGCGAACGGGTGGCCACCGCGCGCCCCGGCTACGTCGCCTACCGCAATGCGCTGAAGGCCCTGCACATGGTCCCGGTGGAGATCGCCTGCGGTCCCGGCGAGCGCTACCAGATGACCGCCGCCGCCCTGGCCGCCCTGGATCCTGCCCCGGCCGGGGTGATCATCGCCAGTCCCGCCAACCCCACGGGCACGATCATCGCCGCCAAAGAACTGGCAGCCATCGTCGAGGTCTGCCGCGCGCGGGGAATCCGCATCATCTCCGACGAGATCTACCATGGCCTGAGCTACGTCGAGCCAGCCCGCTCCCTGCTGGAGTTCGAGCCGTCCGCCATCGTCATCAACAGCTTCTCCAAATACTTCAGCATGGCCGCCTGGCGCCTGGGCTGGGTGCTGGTCCCGCCACAGATGGCTGAGCGCGCCTGGGCCTACATGGGCGCCCTGTACCTCACTCCGCCGTCGCTGGCCCAGCACGCCGGCCTCGTGGCCATGGACGAGACCGCCGAGCTGGCCGCCAACGTCGCCGTCTACCGGGCCAACCGAGAGCTGCTGCTGGCCGCCCTGCCGGCCATGGGCCTGACCGCCATCGCCCCGCCGGATGGGGCCTTCTACCTCTATGCCGACGTCGGCCACCTCACCAATGACAGTCTGGACTTCTGCATGCGCCTGCTGCGTGACACCGGCGTCGCCACCGCCTCCGGCGTCGACTTCGACCCCGTCGACGGCCGCCGCTTCATCCGTTTCAGCTTCGCGGTGTCGACGGCGGAGACGCAGGAGGCGATCCGGCGGCTGACGCCATGGTTCGCTAAGGCGGGCGGTCGCTAGCTAATGGCTCCGATTACCCCGCCTTCGCGGGACGATCGGGGTAGGGGAAGCGGCGCCTCATAAATCCCCCGCCATCTCAGCCAGTTTCGCCACGGTGTTCATGTTCCGCGCAGTTCCGGCCTTCGCCGCCGGGATGCGCAGCTTCGAGCGCCCCTGGCCGTCCGGATACCAGACGTAGATCTCCCGCGTCCCAAGCCTGACCTCCTCGTTCGCCACGCCCGCCATCGCCTCCAGCGCGTCGGCCGGCGGCGGCGCATCCAGGAAGATCGCCACGGTGTAGGTCGCAGACTTCCCCGCGAACGGACTGTCCTTCGCCACCTGCGCCATCTCGGCGCCGCTGCGCACTACCAGCCCCATCGGCCTGCCCGCATAAGCCGCCAACGCCTTTTCCAGCGCCGTCTTCACCGCGCCTTCCGTCTCGCCGCTCTCGAACACAACATTGCCGCTGGCGATATAGGTCCGCACCTTGCCGAACCCGCACGCCTCGCACAGCCGCTTAAGTTCGCTCATCGGCAGCTTGCCGGTCCCGCCGACGTTGATGGCTCGTAGCAGGGCGACGTAGGCGGTCATTGCGCCTTAGAGTGGTGCGGGTAAAGCAGCCTCCCTTGATAGTAAGTAGAGTCCCCCAGCAAAGCGGTCTCCGCGGAGGCCCCTCGCATTTCGCGCGCGGGGGCCATCGTCGGATTCGATGGGTACTCACGCCCGTCGAATGGCAGGATCGCCCGATAGCCGGGGACAATGCCGCCTCCAGACACAAGAACCGTAAGATCGCGCCAGCCTTTGGTCTGAGTCATCAGCATCCGGATTGGCGGCCTAATGACGCTGATGCGGCCTCGCATCACGAAGCCACGACCTCGCGGCTCGAGTACCAGCAGGTTGCAACCGCCGGAGCCGCACCACCCGCTGCCAAAAAGGTGGACGATCACCTCGGGTCGACGATCCCTGTTTAGGTCGACCCAGGTGGCAACATACCGTGTCGCGAGGCGTTCTTCGGCAGCTGGGTGGATGTCGTCCCTGAGCGTAGCCTGCAGAAACTTGTTTAGCGCACGATCCCGTTCTGAGTCAGCCGCATGGCTGGGACCGCAGGAAAACAGGATCGTTGCGATTACCAGCGCCCGCATCGCAATCCTACACCATCCCCGCCTTGCGCAACGTCTGGTACGCCTTGATCACCCGCTGCAGCTTGTGCTCGCCGGAGCGGTCGCCGCCGTTGGCGTCGGGGTGGGTGCGTCGCACCAGCTCGGTGTAACGGGTGCGGATGTCCGGCCCGGTGGCGCCGGCCTCCAGGTCCAGGTCGGCCAGGGCGCCGCGCTCGATCTTGCCCAGGTGGCGGCCGGCGTCCTCGGGCTCGGGGCGGCGGGCCTGCGGCCCCCCGTTGCCAAACAGGTTGAACGGATCGCGGTAGCCCTTGGCGGTTCCCGCCTTTCCGGCGAAGGCCGCGGCCTCGCGGGAGAACTTGCCGGCCTTCATCTCCCAGGTGGGCCGCCCGCCGGTGAACAGCTCCTCCTGCTGGCGGCGGCGCACCTCGCCCTCGCTCATGCCGGCGAAGAAGTTCCAGTTGCGGTTGTACTCGGCCGCGTGCGGCTGGCAGAACCAGTAGTGCTCGTTGAGCATGTCCCGCGATTTCGGCGCCCGCGCGGAGGCGGCCTTCCGGCAGCCCGGATGGTCGCAGGCCCGCTCGCCTGGCTTCAGGGCGTTGACATCCTCGGCCCGCGCGTCGTCCTCGTCCGACGGAGGCCGCACGCGGATATCCAGGAACTTCGGCTTGTATTGAAACGCGGCGGGCATGCGATGAGTATGGAGGGGACTTCTTCCCGTTCAAGAATTGAAGATGCCGGTGATGGGCGCCATATTCGCAGCTATCCGTAACAAGCTCACAGCCACGTTCGATCCCTCCCGCCTGGAGGTGGAGGACGATTCCGCGCGCCACCACGGCCATGCCGGAGCGACGCCTGGCGGCGAGAGCCATTTCAACGTGCTGATCGAATCCGCCGCCTTCGCGGGCGTGTCGCGGGTCGCCCGCCAGCGGCTGGTGTACCGCGCCCTGGCCGACGAGCTCGCCGGGCCGGTGCATGCGCTGTCCGTCAAGGCGCTTGCGCCCGGCGAGGAATGAGCAGGCGGACCTGTCCGCGTCGAGCGGGATGCGAAAAGGTGGATTCCGGTTTTTCGCGCAGATCCCGCTCTGACTTTAGGATCGATCAAGTTCATAAGCTTGGATTGATCCAAACTCATCGTGATCGACGATCTGGGGAGGCCGCGTGAGCACGACCATCGAAGTGAACGGGCAGGCGCGCACGCTCGATCTCGACCCGCGCACCACCCTGCTCGACGCCCTGCGTGAGCACCTGGGCCTGAAGGGCTCCAAGAAGGGCTGCGACCACGGACAGTGCGGGGCCTGCACGGTGCTGCTCAACGGCGTCCGCGTGAACGCCTGCCTGTCGCTCGCCGTGGCCTGCGACGGCGACAAGGTGACCACCATCGAGGGGATCGGGCAGCCCGGTAACCTGCACCCGCTGCAGAAGGCCTTCGTCACTGAGGACGCCTTGCAGTGCGGCTACTGCACGCCCGGCCAGATCTGCTCGGCGCTGGGCATGCTGGAAGAGGTGAGGGCCGGCTGGCCCAGCCAGGTCACCGACGACCTGGGCGCGCCCATCCCGCTCAGCGCCGCCGAGATCCGCGAGCGGATGAGCGGCAACATCTGCCGCTGCTCGGCCTATCCGCAGATCCTGGCGGCGATCGAGGACTACGCCGGAGACGCCGCTTGAAGCCCTTCACCTACGAACG
Organism: Caulobacteraceae bacterium; assembly: GCA_947474775.1. Taxonomy (GTDB): domain Bacteria; phylum Pseudomonadota; class Alphaproteobacteria; order Caulobacterales; family Caulobacteraceae; genus Phenylobacterium. The sequence goes on from CANJKG010000013.1 coordinate 19,872, forward strand.
CGCCGTCGATGCGGCCCAGGCGGTGAGGGCGGTGGCCTCCACCCCCGGCGCGCGGTTCATCGCCGGCGGCACCAACCTTCTGGACCTGATGAAGCTCTATATCGAGCAGCCGACCCACCTGGTCGACGTCAGCCGCCTGCCGCTGGCGGGGATCGCGGCCACGTCCGAGGGCGGCCTCAGGATCGGCGCCATGGCCACAAACAGCCAGGTGGCCGCCCACCCGCAAGTCCGCGCCCACTACCCGGTGCTGACCGGGGCCATCGTGGCGGGGGGCTCGGGCCAGCTGCGCAACAAGGCCACCACCGGCGGAAACCTTTTGCAGCGCACCCGCTGCGCCTACTTCTACGACACCACAAAGCCCTGCAACAAACGCATCCCGGGCTCCGGCTGCAGCGCGCTCGAGGGCCTGAACCGCAACTCGGCGATCCTGGGCGCCAGCCCGGCCTGCATCGCCACCCACCCGTCGGACATGGCCGTGGCCCTGGTCGCCCTGGACGCCACCGTGGAGGTGCTGTTGGCCTCGGGAGCCCAGCGCAGCCTACCCGTCGCCGACCTGCACAGGCTCCCTGGCGACACGCCCCACGTCGAGACCGACATCGCGCCGGGCGAGCTGATCACCGCCGTCGTCCTGCCGCCGCCGCCCAAGGGCGCCCAGGCCTACCGCAAGGCGCGCGACCGGGCCTCCTTCGCCGGCGGCCTGGCCAGCGTGGCGGTGGCCGGCGGTCAGGTGGCGCTGGGCGCCGTGGCCCACAAGCCCTGGCGGGCCAGCGCGGCCGAGGCGGCGCTACGCGCCGGCGCCTCTCCGCGGGAAGCCATGGACGCTGAGCTCGCCGCCGCCGAGGGCCACGAGCGCAACGCCTTCAAGATCGACCTGGTGGGACGGATGGGCGTCGCCATCCTCTCCCAGAACGCGGAGGACCGGGCATGAGCGACCAGCGCGCCACCCTCGCCGACTGGGCCAAGCCCAACCCCGTCACCGACAACCGCAGCGGCCTGATCGGCAAGGCCGTCGACCGCTACGACGGGCCCGCAAAGGTGACCGGGACCGCCGCCTACGCCTTCGAGGTTGAGACCCCATCGCCGGCGCTCTACGGCATCCTGGTCACCTCGAGGATCGCCAAGGGACGCATCACCGCCGTCGACACCGCCTCCGCCGAGGCCGCGCCGGGCGTCCGCCTTGTCTGGACCCACCTGAACATCCCCGAGACCTTCGCCGATCCGGAGGGCAAGGTCGGCTTCGCCAAGACACACTTCCCCCTGTTCCGCGACGACCGGGTGCGGTTCTTCGCCGAGCCAGTCGGCCTGGTGGTCGCCGACACCTTTGAGAACGCCGTCGCCGCCGCCCAGCTGGTCGGCTTCACCTACGAGGTCGAGGGACCCGCCACCTCGATGGACACGGCCCTCGACCAGGGCGAGATCCCCACAGGCGATCCGGACCTTGAGATGGGCGACTTCGAGGCCGCGTTCGCCGCCTCTCCGGTGCGCGTGGATGGAATCTGGCGCACTCCGGTGATCAATCACTGCCAGATGGAGCCGCACGCCACCGTGGCCTGGTGGGAAGGCGACGTCTGCGTGACCCACACCTCCACCCAGGTGCTGAAGCGCTCCCAGGTCTACGTCTCCAGCACCCTCGGCATCCCGCAGGACAAGGTCCGCGTCTTCGCCCGCTACATCGGCGGCGGCTTCGGCGGCAAGGTGATGAACCACTGGGACCTGATCCTGGCGCCCCTGGCCGCCCGGGCGCTCAGCCAGCCGGTGAAGATCACCTTTACCCGCCACCAGATGTTCCACGCCACCGTCCACCGCCCGGGGGTGACGCAGGAGGTCAGGCTGGGCGCCAATCCCGACGGGCGGCTGACCGCCATCTCGATGATGACCTGGAGCCATTGCGACAGCGCCGGCGTGTTCACCGAGCCGGCGTCCCGCTTCGCGCGCAACCTCTACGCCGCCCCGGTCCGCCGGATGGGCCTGCGGCGCGTCCGCCTCGACCTGCCGCCGCCGGGGCCGCTGCGCTCGCCGGGCGAGGCGCCCGGGATGATGTCCCTGGAATGCGCGATGGACGAGCTGGCCGAGCAGCTGGGCATGGACCCGGTGGAGCTGCGCATCCGCAACGAGCCGGAGAGTGACCCTGAGACCGGCAAGCCCTTTTCCACCCGCCAGCTGGTGCGCTGCATGCGCGAGGGGGCCCAGCGCTTCGGCTGGGACCGGCGGGCGCCCGTGCCTGGGCAGGTCCGCGACGGGCGCTGGCTGGTGGGCATGGGGATGGCGGCGGCCGTGCGTGGCTCCGCCATTCTGCCGGCGAAGGCCGGGATGGGCGTCGACGCCGATGGCGTGGTCACCCTCAGCCAGGCCATGACCGACATCGGCACCGGTTCCTACACCATCCTGCAGCAGATCGCCGCCGAGACCATGGGCGTGCCGCTGGAGCAGGTGAGCGTGAACATCGGCCTTTCCGACCTGCCGCCCGCGCCGGGCTCTGGCGGCCAGTTCGGCGCGGTGACGGCCGGCTCGGCGGCGCTGGCGGCCGGCATGTCCCTGCGCAAGGCCCTGGCCCAGCTCGCCGCCGAGGACCCGGACTCGCCGCTGCATGGCGGCCCCGCCGAGGCGGCCACATTCCAGGACGGCATGATCGCTATCGGCAACCGCTCGGAACGGCTGTCGGCCCTGGTTTCCCGCGCGGCGCCCGACGGCGTCTACCGCGAGGCCGCCAGCGGCCCGGCCGCGGACCAGGGCGCCTGGGACCGGCGCAGCTATGGCGCCCAGTTCGCCGAGGTGGGCGTCGACACCGTCACCGGCGAGGTCCGTGTGCGCAGGATGCTGGGGGTGTACGCCGCCGGCCGCATCCTCAACGCCAAGACCGCCCGCAGCCAGCTCACCGGCGGCATGATCTGGGGCGTCGGCGCGGCGCTCACCGAGGGCAACTATCCGGACCCGCGCTACGGCTCCTTCGTCAGTCAGGATCTGGCCAGCTACCTGGCGCCCACCCACGCCGACATCGGCGAGCTGGAGGCGATCATGCTCGACGAGGAGGACCCCAAGGCCAACCCCCTGGGCGCCAAGGGCGTCGGCGAACTGGGCATCGCCGGCTCTCCGGCGGCTATCGTCAACGCCGTCCACAACGCCTGCGGACTAAGGGTGCGCGACTATCCCGTGACCCCGGACAAAGTCCTGGCGCACTGGAAATCAAATCCTCTCCCTCTCGCTGCGCGGGGGAGAGGGGTGCGCTAGCCGATCGTCTCGCGCAGTTGCCCCAACACCCTGGCCAGATCAGTCTCGCGGAACGGCTTCTGGAGCACGGGCGAGCCCCGGTCCACGTCGCGCAGCCCCGCGTCGCCATAGCCGGTGGCGAAGGCGAACGGGGCGCCCTTCTGGCGCAGCAGGTCGGCGAGCGGGAAGATGGGCTGGCCGCCCAGGTTCACGTCCAGCACAGCGCAGTCGATCTCGCTGGTCTTGGCCAACTCGATCGCCTCCTCCAGTCGGGAAGCGGGCCCGACGACGACGCAGCCCAGGTCGCCGAGCATGTCCTCGATGAGCATCGAGACCATCATCTCGTCTTCCACGACCAGTACGCGCAGGCCGTCGAGCTTGTTGTCGGTCATCCGCTAGGCTCCAGGCGCGTGCCGGCAAGGGGCGTGGGGAGGATAGGTTTTCCGCCGGCAGGCAGGCTTGTTCGACAGATAGCCTCAAGATTCGTGGCTTGGACAGCAC
>CANJKG010000014.1 GCA_947474775.1 Caulobacteraceae bacterium
GCTCACCGGGGGTCGTCTTCAAGGGCAAGGGTTTTGATCTCATCTTCGTTCCTACGTCACTGCGATGAGATCAAAACCCTCCGCTAGCAGGAACCCTGAATCTGTCTCATTGGCGCTGACGGCGGACAATGCCGAACCTCTGAACCGCCGCCGTGAACTGGCTCAACCAGGCGCCCTTCCCAAACGCGGACGCGCGGATCGAAAAGATCTGCCCGTCGCTAGGCAGGATTTACCCAGTGCTTGGTAAACGCGGCTTTAAGGAGTGGGATTAACACCCGCGCCTGCGACAACCTTTCCATGATGGGCGGCGCCACCCCACCGAACAGGCATCCCCCTTGTCTCCGGGCAGAACACCGCTGCGCGGGGGGAACTCACCCGCTCCAGGGGCTGAGAGCGCCCCACAGGCCGAGCAGAACGGAGAAGGCCGAGTAGATAAGCAGTGTGACGGTGTAGGACGCGCGCCGCAGGGGCCGCCAGGAGTCCACGCGGCGTCCGCCGCGCCACACCGCCGGCAGGGCCGCCAGGGTGAGCAGGGTCAGCGCCGCAGCCACCAGGGCGCAGGCTGAGGCCGTGACCAGCAGCGCGCCCGGCCAGCGGTACATGACCTGCGCCACGTCCCCGGTCTTGGAGGCCCACAGTGCGAACAGGGCCAGCGAGATCAGCCACAGGGCCGCCTGGATGTTCTGGATCAGGCTCGCCCGGCTCTGGATGGCGTTCTCGCGGAACTCGCGTCGGTTGCGCAGCGCCAGGCCCACGAAGGTGATCAGGCTTGCCACACCGGTGAGCACGGACAGCACGCCCAGGGCGAAGGGCTGGCGCCACAGGGGCGCCCTCTCCATCAGCGCCGCCCCCCCGGCGGTCTGGTAGCTGGCGGCGTAGCCGTCGCTCATCCGGAAGGCGAGGTGTTCATCCCCGAACGCGGAGACGAAGCCGCCCGCGCCCAGCGGCCCGTCGGGTGACCAGATCCGGGTTCCCTCACCGCTGACGGTCAGGAGGCGGCCCTCGGGTGTCCCATGCACCTGGGCGCCGCCAATCAGCTGGCCCACGAAGCCCTCAAGCCCGCGATAGGCCCGGCGTGTGGTGACGTAGTAGCCCTCGAAGGCGCTCGCATCGCGCGCCAGCGCTGGCGATCCAGGGCGCGGGAAGACCGTCGGACGGCCATAGAACTGCCGCACCACCTCGGCCGGGAAGCGCCGGGCCAACGGTCCGCCGGTCTCGGTGTTGGTGGCGATGAACACGCCTAGGCCCAGTTCCGGCACGGTGACCATGTTGGACAGGAACGAGAGCGTCGCGCCCTCGTGGCCAAAGGCGCGGTGGCCGCCGGGCAGGTAGGCGGTGGCGAAACCATGGGCCCAGCCATTGACGCCGCGCGGCGTGCTCCGAATCGGCGTGCGGAACGCCTGGGCGGTGCGGGGACCGTAGATCGTCACCCCCTCCAGCTGGCCGCCGCCCAGCAGCATCAGCATGTAGCGCGCCATGTCCCCGGCGGTGGAGGAGGCCGAGCCGGCGGGGGCGATATGGCCCAGGTGCTCGTAGGGCCGCAGGCGGAACCCCTCCGGGGTCCAGCGGTAGCCGTCGGCGACGTCGCGGGCCAGGGCGTCGGGCATTGGGGCGGGCAGGCCGGCCTTCGGGCGATGCGGCTCGCGGAAAGTGGTGCGGCGCATGCCGAGCGGCAGGAAGATCTCGTCCTCGGCCAGGCGCTCGAAGGTCTTGCCGCTGGTGTAGGTCACCGCCTCGCCGGCCAGCCCGACGCCATAGTTGGAGTAGCTGGAGACCGCGCCCGGCGCATGGACGCGGCGCGGCCGTTCCTGGCGCAGGTAGAGCTCGAGCGGGCGGACGCGTTCGAAGTCGTGCTCGAACAGGTGGCCCAGGGCGCGGTCCTCGAACCCGCCGGAGTGGTCCATCAGATGGGCCACCCGAACAGGGGCGTCGTAGCCCTGGTCGCGGATCTGCACCTTCTCTGGCAGGTAGAGATTGATCGGGCGGTCCAGGTGGATGCGGCCGGCCTCCACCTCCTTCATCAGGGTGATCCAGGTGAAGGTCTTGGAGATGGAGCCGATGCGGAACAGGGTGCGGTCAGGGTTCACCGCCTGGCCGCGCCGCAGGCTCGCGAAGCCATAGCCCTTCTTCAGCACCACCTGGCCGTTCTGCACCACCGCGACGGTGATGCCGGCGATATGCTCGCGGGCCATGGCGTCACGCACAAGGCCGTCGACGAAGGCCTCCAGCGCCGCGGGGGGAACCGGCTGGGCGCTGGCCAGCGGCCCGCTGGGGAGGACCTGCGGGAGACCGGCCGCGACGGGCCTGGCGGGCGCCGTACGCTTGGGGCGAAGCTGAGTGTAGGGGACCGGCCGCTTCGGCAGGCTCACCACCGGCGAGGCGGCGTCCTGGGCGGCGGCGTATCCCGGCGCCAGCGTCATCGCCAGCGCCGCCAGGATCGCCGCCAGGGCGAAGGGCTTGAAACGCATCAGGAAACCAGGCTCGCGCGACAGCTAAGGTTGATGTTCTAGAGCAGGATGGCCCGACGTGGAACCGCCTGACCTCTTGAAACCTGCCCTGAATTCAAAACTGTAGAGCAATAACCGCCGAGACCGCATCGAATTCCGACGCCGGTGGGTCGTGACGGTTCGGCCGGCGCTTCATGATCGCGGGGGCGCCGGCGGGGTCTGGAAACCATAGAGTGGCAGGAGCGGGGCCAGGGCCGGCCCGATCCAGACCTGCGGCTCGGAGGGCGGGCGCATGCCTTCGACGGCCTCCCGGCCGGCGACGCAGGCGCGGATCTCGCGGGCCAGCCCGACGAACTCTTGGGCCCTGGGCATGACCTGCAGGAAACAGTCGTCGAAATAGGGGTACTTGTCGGCCTGGCCGCAGCCGAAGGACGAGCGGTCGGGCCGCGCGGCGGTGAGGATCATTCGGTTCGGCTTGGCCAGGTCGTTGATGAACACGCCGGAGAAACAGGCGGATATCACCACCACCGTGGGTCGCGACCCGCAGGTGGTGTCGATCATCCCGGCCAGGGCCGAGGGGCGCAGCACCCGGTCGTCGACGATCATCCCCTGCCGCACGCCGTGGGAGGTGAAGTAGAGCAGGCAACCACCGGACGCCTTGGCCGTAAGACCGCGCAGGGCGCCGTGGATGGCGTTGGGCTCCGACTTGTCCGGTGTGGGCGTGTAGCGCTCTGGTCGAACGGAGAACTGGCGCATGTTGGCCGCCTGGAAGCCAGCGCCCTGCAGCGCCAGGGCCACGTCGCGCCGGGCGTTGTCGAATCCTTCCGAAGGGCCGCCGTCGTGGTCGTGCCAGTCGCCAGCCACGACCACCGCCGACCAGTCGGCGAAGGCCGGGGCCGCGCTGGCCGGCGCCGCAGCGACCCACAGGCCAAGGCACAGGACGAGCTGGCGGGCGAGGTTCGAGATCACGTCGCGGCGCGCCCCCTCAGGTCCTCATTTCTTACGGAACTGGTCGAGGGAGACGATCTTGCCTTCCGGTTCGGCCTCAGGCTCGACCTCGGCGGCCGCGGGTTCGGCGACCACCGGCTTGGGCTCGGCGGCGGCCGCGGGCGGGGCCTCGAATTGCAACAGGAACTGGACGCTTGGGTCGTAGAAGCGGGTGACGGCCGCGTAAGGAACCGACAGGCGCTTTGGCTGACCGCCGAACTGCAAGGTGACGGAGAAGAAGGTCTCTCCGGGGGCCAGGTCCCAGTACTGGTGCTGCAGGACGATGGTCATCTCGTCGGGGTATTTGCCCAGCAGGTCGGGCGGGCCAGAGACGCCCGCCGCGTCGGTCTTGAAGGTCACATAGAAATGGTGCGCGCCGGGCAGGCCGCCGGGCGCGGCGGCGCGCTTGAGCGCCGTCTTCACCACGCCACGCAGGGCGTCCTGCGCCATGGCGTCGTAGTGCATCAGGTCCTGGTCCGGCGTGTCCTGGGCCATGTGGTCTCCGAAGCGGGAGCCAGAAAGTAACGCCTGGGTTGCGCCGTGCAAGGCGCGTCGCGCTTCGGGCGACGAAAGCGGTGTTGGGCGCTCACAAGAGAGAGTGGGCGGCTTCTGTTGGCAGGCGCCGCCCGGGCCCCGCCTAAGGATCTGAACCCCTAGGACTTAAGGATCGGATATCTACCGAACCGCATTACGCGGCGAGGCGGATTTCCTCAGCGAAGTTATCGTTCGCATTTAGAAAAAGATCCGGAACGGTGGATCAGGCCGAGAGAAAGCAACACCTTTAGACGTCTGTCGATGCTGATCGGCCCCATGCTCCCCGGCGATACCCGGAAGAGGATTGGTGGAGCCGCCGGGAATCGCACCCGGGTCCAGTCCGCTTATTACGTGCGCGTTTATCTCCATAGCCGGAGCAAGCTCCGGCCCTTGGAATATAGGCGCTAAGGACAGGAAGTTGAAGGCGTGCGGCGAAGATTCAGCCGATCAGCTGCAGGCAGGGGCCCACGCACTTGGAGGCGGCCCAGGTGGCGTTGGCCGACGTCAGCAGGGCGAACAGAATGACCGGCAGGTGGCGTTTCATGGAGGGCTCCGGGGCTTTGCGGTTGTTATAGCCTCTGGGGCGGGGGTTGCGCCAGCCAGCGGCTGCGCGGGCTCCTCGGTCGGCGCGGGCTCGGCGCCAATGGGGTCGGGCGAGGCGTCAGCCGGGGCGGCGATGGCGACCGCCAGGACGGCGAGGAGGATGGCGCGGGTCCGCAACCCGCCTAAACGTGTCAGGGCCGCGGAGGCTTCCGGGGCGATCAGAACCCGTCGACGCCGCGCTGGATGGAGAGCACGCCGGTGCGCGAGACCTCAACCAGGCCGAGAGGTCGCATCAGGTCGCAGAACTTGTCCACCTTTGAGGGCGCGCCGGTGAGCTCGAAGACGAAGCTCTCGTGGGTGGTGTCGATCACCCGGGCGCGGAAGATGTCGGCCACCCGCAGGGCCTCGACCCGCTCGGCGCCCGTGCCGCGAACCTTCACCAGCGCCAGTTCGCGCTCGAGGCCGTTGGGGTCGCGGGTGACGTCCTGCACGTGGCGGGTGGAGACCATCTTCTCCAGCTGGGCGTGGATCTGGTTCAGCACATTGGGCGTGCCGCGGGTGACGATGGTCACCCGGCTGGTGTGAGCGTTGCGGTCGGTCTCGGCGACCGTCAGGCTCTCGATGTTGTAGCCCCGCGCCGCGAACAGCCCCACCAGGCGGTGCAGGACGCCCGGCTCGTTGTCCACCAGCACGGCGAAGGTCGCCAGGCTCTCGGCCTCCTCGTCGTGGGAGAGGTCGTAGACGGAGGCGGGCTGGGGGTCGGGCATGGGAGCGGTCCTGGCGGCGTTGCTGTGCTTATAGCCGCCTTGCGGGATCGCGCCAGGGCGCCAACATGGGCTCCATGTCCTCGCTTCGCATGCCCCAGAGTTTCCTGCGCCGGCTTGGCGTCGAGAGCGCCGACGTGGCGCTGCGCCATGAGATCGTGGAGGAGCAGGCCGCGGCCCTGGGGCGGATGGGGCGCAGGGCCGAGGCGGCGCTGGCCGCCCTGCGCGACCATCAGGGCGAGGGGCGGGCGGCGGTCCTGAAGGCCGCCGCCGATGCCGTATGGCGCCTCTTCGTCCAGCGCGAAGTGATGGGCCTGCGCGACCGGTCCCAGATCGTGCGCGACTACGCCATCCCGCCGGAGGTGATGAACCGGCTGGGCGCCCGCTAGCCTTTCTTCCCTACCAGGGCGAAGACGGCGCCCTGGGGGTCGGTGGCCTGGATCACCCAGTCGCCGCCGGGGACCTCCATCGGGCCCATGATCAGCGAGCCGCCGCCGGCCTTCACCCGCTCCACGGCGGCGTCGATGTCGCCGACCTGGAAGTAGTAGACCCAGCAGGAAACCGGGACCTGGTCGGGCTTCTTCATCATCCCGCCGGTGACGCCGGTCTGGTTGGCGAACAGCTGGTAGGTCCCCATGGGCCCCATCTCCAGGGCTTCGTCCTTGGTCCAGCCGAACAGGGCCGCGTAGAAGGCGAAGGAGGCCTCGACCTCGCCGCCGTAGAGCTCGTGCCAGCTGGTGTGGCCCATCGTGCCCCGTGGGAAGTCGGGACGCGGGGGGTCCATGGGTAGCGGCGTCATGATGGCGATCGCCGCGCCAGTCGGGTCGGCGAGGACCGAGAAGCGGCCGACCTCCGGGATGTCGGTGGGCGCCATGAGCACGGAGCCGCCCAGGCCCTTGGCCTGTTCCGTGCTGGCGTCCACGTCGTCAACGGCCACGTAGCCGCTCCAGTTGGGCGGCACGCCCATGGCCTTGGCGTCCGGCGGGATGCCCATGATCCCGGCCAGGCCCTCGCCCGGGCCGGTGGTCACGATTGTGTAGGTCATGCCGGGCATCGGCATGTCCTCGGTCTTCCAGCCCATGACCCCGGAATAGAAGGCCTTGGCCCCTTCCGGGTCGGTGGTCATCAGCTCGTACCAGATGAAGCGGCCGTGGAAATCGGACATGGGGCGTCTCCGAAGTTGCGCGACGATCCTTTAGACCCCGAGTGGGTCATTCAGATGACGAACGAGATCGGCGCGATCCGACAACCGGAAGCCATTCTTCGGGATCCGCCGCCCCAAACTCCGAGTGTCCCCGCGAAGCCGGGGATGATCGGTTCAAAGAGCGGAAACCATCCTAGACCAGCCGCTTGCCAGCGTCGTCGATCACCGAGCCAAGGTCGCGGTTGTCGGCGGCCAGGATCATCTCGTTGTGGGCCTTGCCGGAGGGGATCATCGGGAAGCAGTTCTCGTCCTTGGTGACCCGGCAGTCGAAGATCACCGGCCGCTTCGTCTCGATCATCTGGACGATCTTGGCGTCCAGCTCGTCGGGGTGCTCGGCGCGGATGCCGACGCAGCCATAGGCCTCGGCCATCTTCACGAAGTCCGGCAGGCTGGCGGAATAGGAGTGGGAGTAGCGCTCGCCGTGCAGCAGCTGCTGCCACTGGCGGACCATGCCCATCCACTCGTTGTTGAGGATGAAGATCTTGATCGGCAGGTCGTACTGCACCGCCGTCGACATCTCCTGCATAGTCATCTGGACGCTGGCGTCGCCGGCGATGTCGATGACCAGGGCGTCGCGGTGGGCCATCTGCACGCCCACGGCCGCCGGCAGGCCGTAGCCCATGGTCCCCAGGCCACCGGAGGTCATCCAGCGGTTGGGCTCCTCGAAGTGGAAGAACTGGGCCGCCCACATCTGGTGCTGGCCGACCTCGGTGGTTACGTAGACGTCCTTGCCGCGGGTCAGCTCGTAGAGCCGCTGGACCGCGTGCTGCGGCTTGATCAGCTTGGAATCCTGCGTGTAGCGGAAGCCGTCGCGGGCCCGCCAGGCGTCGATCTGCTTCCACCAGTCTGCCATGGCGGCCTTGTCGGTAGCCAGGTTGCGGCTCTTCCAGGCGGCCAGCAGGTCCTCCAGCACGGAGCCGGCGTCGCCCACGATGCCGATGTCGGTGCGGATGTTCTTGCCGATCGAGGACGGGTCGATGTCGATGTGGATCTTGCGCGAGCCCGGCGAGAAGGCGTCGAGACGGCCGGTCACCCGGTCGTCGAAGCGGGCGCCGATGTTCACCATCACATCGCAGTCGTGCATGGCGTTGTTGCTCTCGAAGGAGCCGTGCATGCCCACCATGCCCAGCCACTGGGGGTTCGACGCCGGGAAGGCGCCCAGGCCCATCAGGGTGGAGGTGACCGGCGCGCCGGTGATGGCGGCGAACTCGCGCAGCAGGGCGGCGGCGCGGGGGCCGGCGTTGATGACCCCGCCGCCGGTGTAGAGGATCGGTCGCTTGGCTTGCGCGATCATGGCGACGGCCTCGGCGATGCGGCCGGCGTCGCCCTTGGTGCGGGGCGCGTAGGGGTGGGCGTGCTGGACCTCGCCCGGGCCCTGGTAGAGGCCCTTGCCGAACTGGACGTCCTTGGGGATGTCGATGACCACCGGGCCCGGCCGGCCGGAGACGGCGATGTGGAACGCCTCGTGCATGATGCGCGGCAGATCGGCCACGTCCTTTACCAGGTAGTTCTGCTTGGTGATCGAGCGCGTGATGCCGACGGTGTCGCACTCCTGGAAGGCGTCGGTGCCGATCAGGTGGGTGGCGACCTGGCCGGTGATCACCACCAGCGGGATGGAATCCATCAGGGCGTCGACGATGCCGGTGACCGCGTTGGTGGCGCCGGGGCCCGACGTGACCAGGACCACGCCGGGCTTGCCGGTGGATCGCGCATAGCCCTCCGCCGCGTGGGTGGCGCCCTGCTCGTGGCGGACCAGGACGTGCTGCAGCCTAGGCTCCGCGAACAGGGCGTCGTAGATCGGCAGCACCGCGCCGCCCGGATAGCCGAACAAGGTGTCGACCCCCTGGTCCAGAAGGGCGCGCACGACCATCTCGGCGCCGGTGATGGCAACCTGCTTGGCTTCGATCGTCTGGTGGGCGGTCATGGGTGTGGTCCGGTGATTTTGGGCAATAAAAAAGGCCCGCTGGGGGCCTGGTGCAAGCGACCGTTTCCGGGACTGACGCCTTGGTCAGTCCGCCGACGGCCGCCTTACGAGTACGAGCGTTGCGCGCACGTGGGTTCCTTCGAGTGTGTTGTCGCGTGTCGCATGTGCGCATCCGGGCGTCAAGATTTCCTCTAACCGGCCGACGGCTCAGCCGATGATCGTTCGAAAGTTAGGGAAATAGGTAGAGATGGCGGCATGCGGACATGGAGGCGATGGACGAGGTGATCGACCGCGACCGCGTGCTGCGCAGGCCCTTCCGGATCAGCGAACTGGAGGCCGCCGTGAGGGCCGCCCTGTGGCGTGAGGCTGGGGGCGACGGAGCTTCAGCCACGCATTCCATCTCCAGGCGGATCGCTGACGGGATTGCCCGCGGAGGGCGCGACGCAGATCAAGGGAATGGACGGCGCTCCGCGCCCCGCCGGCCCGCCGCCAGCACCCCGAGGAGTTAGAACAGGCCGGCGCGGGTCCCGATCGCATAGATGGCGATCACCACCAGGATCACCTGGAGGATCCAGTTGATCGGCGAGGGGATCGGCATCTTCTGCACGGCGTAGAGGGCCAGGCCGAGAAGGACGAGGACGACGAGGATCAGGATCAGGAGGCTCATGCAAACCCAACCTCCACCGTGGCGGTTGGTTCCCGCGAAGCGATCCGGGGGGCCTTCCTCCACGGCGTTGTGGTTGTGATGGCGGGTGCGGCAGGACGGAGATCGGCGATGGCGAAGACCAAGACGTGTCTGTGGTTCAAGGACGATGCGGAGGCGGCGGCACGGTTCTACGTCTCGCTGCTGCCGGATTCGCGGGTGGAGCAGGTGCAGCGCGCGCCAGGGGACTATCCGGCGGGCAAGACCGGGGACGTGTTGGTGGTGGAATTCACCCTTGGCGGCACAAGCTTCCAGCTGCTGAACGGCGGGACGCAGGCCGACTACGGGAACACGGCCTCGATCTCGGTGTCATGCGCCGACCAGGCGGAGGTAGACCGGCTGTGGGCGGCGCTGACGGCGGACGGCGGCTCCGAGCTCGCCTGCGGGTGGCTGCGCGACCGGTGGGGCGTGCCGTGGCAGATCGTGCCGCAGGTGCTGCCGCGGGTGATGGCCGGGCCCGACGCGGCGGCGGCGGCGCGCGTGTTCGCGGCGATGCAGGAGATGGTGAAGCTCGACGTGGCCGCGCTGGAGCGGGCGGCGAAGGGCTGAGAGCCTTGGCCGGCCTAGGGGGCGGGGCCCTCGGCCGGCGCGCCACGCCCAGATGGCGAAGACCACCAGGGCCGATGCCGCCGCTTGCGGACTTCCGGCGCGGAACAGGATAACGCGAGGCGAGTTCCGATATGAATTGGGGGGCCATCCGTCCGTGCCTGAGGACATCACCTTTCGTCAGACGCTGGTGGGGCGCTGCGGGGAAGCCGGGCGGCTGATCGCGGCCCGCGACTGGTCGGCGACGTCGATCGGGCCGATCGAGTCCTGGCCACAGAGTCTCAAAAGCACACTTGGGCTGATCCTGCTGTCGCCCGCGCCCCTGGTGATGCTGTGGGGCGAAGAAGGGATCATGCTCTACAACGACGCCTATTCGGTGTTCGCGGGCCGTCGGCACCCGGAATTGCTCGGCTCGAAGGTGCGCGAAGGCTGGCCCGAGGTGGCCGACTTCAACGACCATGTCATGAAGGTGGGCCTGGCGGGCGGGACCCTGGCCTACAGGGATCAGGAACTGACCCTGTCGCGACACGGGAAGCCAGAACAGGTGTGGATGAATCTGGACTATTCCCCGGTGCTCGATGAGAGCGGACGGCCGGCGGGGGTGGTGGCCGTGGTGGCGGAGACCACCGAGCGGGTGCTGGCCGACCGGCGCGCGGCGAGCGCCAACGAGACGCTGGAGCAGCGGGTGGCGGAGCGCACCGAGGAGTTGACCGTCGCCCACGAGGCGCTGCGCCAGGCGCAGAAGATGGAGGCCGTGGGCCAGCTGACCGGCGGCATCGCCCACGACTTCAACAACCTGCTGATGGGCATCGGCGGCAGCCTGGAATTCATCGAGCGCGGGCTGGCGCGCAACGGCGTCGAGGGCCTCGAACGATACCTGCAGGGGGCGCAATCCTCCACGCGCCGGGCGGCGGCGTTGACCCAGAGGCTGCTGGCTTTCTCGCGCCGCCAGACGCTGGATCCCAAACCAACTGACGTGAACCGGCTGATCTTCGGCATGGAGGATCTGATCCGCCGCACCGCTGGACCGTCGATCGAGGTGGAGGTGGTGGGGCAGGCCGGGCTGTGGCCGGCGCGGGTGGACGCGGCGCAACTGGAAAGCGCGCTGCTGAACCTGGCGATCAACGCGCGCGACGCCATGCCCGCGGGCGGAGGGATCACAATCGAGACGGCCAACAAGTGGCTGGACGAGCGGGGCGGGAAGGAGCAGGAGCTGACGCCCGGCCAGTACCTGTCGCTGTGCGTCAGCGACACCGGGGCCGGCATCCCCAAGGAGATCGCCGAGCGAATCTTCGATCCGTTCTTCACCACCAAGCCCATCGGCGAAGGGACGGGGCTGGGGCTGTCGATGGTCCACGGCTTCGTGCGCCAGTCGGGGGGGCAGGTGCGGGTCTATTCGGAGATCGGCAAGGGTACGACCATGTGCATCTATCTGCCCCGCTACATGGGCGATGTGGCTCCCGAGACCCTCGAAGAGACGGTGGTCCCCGAGCTGGGGGCCGGGGAGACGGTGCTGGTGGTCGATGACGAGCCCACGGTGCGGATGCTGATGGCCGACGTGCTATCCGAGGCGGGCTATTCGGTCATCGAGGCCCAGGACGGCCCCTCGGCCATGCGTGTCCTGCAGTCCGAGCGGCGGATCGAGCTCCTGATCACCGACGTGGGCCTGCCCGGCGGCATGAATGGCCGGCAGGTGGCCGACGGTGCGCGGCTCACCCGCCCGAGCCTGAAGGTGCTCTTCGTGACCGGCTTCGCGGAGAACGCCGCCGTGGGTAACGGGCGCCTGCCCGCGGGCATGGAGGTGATCACCAAGCCGTTCCAGGTGGCCGACCTCGCAGCCAAGGTGGGCGAGATCATCGCAAGCTGAGGTGTTCGGCGAAGCGGTCGAGGAGTTCGGCCCACTGGCCTTCAGCGTCAGCTGCCGTGACCCGCGGCCAGGCGGACATCTGGCCGCGCATCCAGGTGGTCTGGCGTTTGACGTAGCGGCGGGTCTCGCGCTGGGCAGCCTCTAGGGCCGTGTCCAGGGTGGTCTCGCCGCGCAGGTGGGTGGCCAGCTCGCGCAGGCCCACGGCCTTCATGGCCGGCAGGGCGGGGTCGAGACCGCGGGCCATGAGGGTGGCGGTCTCCTCAAGCGCGCCTTGGGCGACCATCTGCTCCAGGCGGGCGTCGCAGCGGGCGTATAGGACCTCGCGCGGGGGCTCCAGCGCGACGGCGGCGTAGGCGTCAGGTGGCAGGAGAGGCTCGCCGCCAGCCTGCCAGGCGGTCAGCGAGACGCCGGTGGCGGCGAACACCTCCCAGGCGCGGGACAGGCGCTGGCGGTCGGCGGGGCTGATGCGGGCGGCGGCGGCCGGGTCCGCGGCGGCGAGACGCTCGCGGAAGGCGGCCTCGCCCATCAGGTCGTAGTCGCGGGCGGCCTGGCGCCGGGCGGCGGGGATGGCCGGCGGCTCGGCCAGACCCTTGGTGAGGGCGGCGAAGTAGAGCCCCGTCCCGCCGACCACGACGGCCGGGCGGCCCCGGGCGGCGATGTCGGCCAGGACTTCCGTGGCGGCGCGCAGCCAGCGGCCCACCGACCAGCCGTCGGCCGCGTCGGCGATCCCGAAAAGGTGGTGCGGGGCGCGGGCCTCCTCGTCCGGCGAGGGGCGGGCGCTGAGCACGCGCAGGTCGGCGTAGAGCTGGATGGAGTCGGCGTTGACCAGCTCGGCGCCGGTCTGTTCGGCCAGACGCAGGGCGAGCGCCGACTTGCCGCTTGCGGTGGGGCCGGCGATCAGCCAGATGCGGCGCGTCATGGAACTGGTCCTTACCGTCGTCGTCCCCCCGCCGGGGCAGTTCAAGCTCAACCTGCGCGAGGCGCTCGCCGCCGTCGGCGCCCGCCCGCAGGCGCCCAAGCTGCTGGGCCCCGACGCCCTCGACATCCTGCTGGAGGCCGACAGCGTCGAGGCGGTCCGCGAGACCGTGGCGGCGGCGACCGCAGACCTGTCCGTGGATTATTGCGTCCAGCCGATCAAGGGGCGGAAGAAGAAGCTGCTGATCGCCGACATGGATTCCACCATCATCAATGTGGAATGCCTGGACGAGCTGGCCGACTTCGCGGGCGTGAAGGACGCGGTCTCGGCGATCACCGAGCGGGCCATGCGCGGTGAGCTGGAGTTCGAGGGGGCGCTCAGGGAACGGGTGGCGATGCTGAAGGGCCTGCCGCTCTCGGCGTTGCAGGAGGCCTATGACCAGCGGGTGTGGCTGAACCCCGGGGCGCGGACCCTGGTCCGGACGATGGCCAAGAACGGGGCGCGTTGCGTGCTGGTCTCCGGCGGGTTCCGGTTCTTCACGGGGCGGG
Source organism: Caulobacteraceae bacterium (assembly GCA_947474775.1). Lineage (GTDB taxonomy): Bacteria > Pseudomonadota > Alphaproteobacteria > Caulobacterales > Caulobacteraceae > Phenylobacterium. The sequence goes on from CANJKG010000014.1 coordinate 12,984, forward strand.
TGGCTGAGGCGGCCGGCTTCCACGCCGAGCGCGCCAACACCCTGATCGAGGCGGACGGGGCGCTGACCGGGGCGGTGGGCGAGCCGATCCTGGGGCGGGAGGCAAAGCTGGCGGCGCTGCGCGAGGAGACGGCGGCGATGAAGACCGACCCGTCGGCGGCCCTGGCCGTCGGCGACGGGGCCAACGACCTGGCCATGATCGAGGCGGCGGGGCTGGGCGTGGCCTATCGCGCCAAGCCGATCGTGGCGGCCCAGGCGGACGCCAAGGTGGACCATGCGGACCTGACGGCGCTGCTCTATTTCCAGGGCTACATGGCCCGGCAGTTCGTGAAGGACTAGAGGCCCGGTGAGCCTGCCCCGGGCGGTGAGGGCCGTGGTCTTCGACATGGACGGCCTCCTGGTGGACACCGAGGTGGTGTTCCTGGAGGCGCAGATCCTGGCGGCCAGGGCGCGGGGCCTGGAGATGCCGCGTGCGGTGGCGCTGTCGACCATAGGGCGCACCTGGCCGGACTCCGCGCCCATGCTCGCCGCCCATTTCGGGACGGGCTTCGACGTCGACGCCTGGCGGGCCGAGGTGAAGGCCCAGTACGACGGGATCGCCCGGGCGGCCGTCTGCCTGAAGGCCGGCGTGGTGGAGCTGCTGGACCACCTGGAGGCCGTCGCCGTGCCGCGGGCGGTGGCGACGTCGTCGAGCCACAAGTCGGTGGAGCGCTCGCTGGGCGGCCATGGCCTGCTGGCGCGCTTCGACGCCATCGTGGCGCACGGGGACTATCAGCGGGGCAAGCCGCACCCCGATCCCTACCTGAAAGCGGCGCAGGTGCTGGGCGTCGAGCCCCGCGACTGCCTGGCGCTGGAGGACAGCCACAACGGGGTGCGCGCCGCGGCGGCGGCCGGGATGATGACCGTCATGGTGCCCGATCTACTGGAGGCCACCGACGAGATGAGCGGCCTGTGCGTAGGTATCGCCCGCGACCTGCATGAGGTCCGCGGGCTGATGTTAAGCCTATATAGCGTGGAGAACTGCATTCAATTCGAGTGAATTAATAGTAAAGTCGAGCGTGTTTTTGATTAACGCGAAGAAAGTACAGTAAATTAATATTGTTCACTCAAAAAGTGGCTTCAGACTCCAAAATTATACAGATAGCGTCCCTGTCGTCGGGGGTGTTCTCTGTTAGGAGCCACCTATGAGAAAGACTTTATTGGCGGCCGTCGCAAGTGTTGGCGTCGGCGGATTGTTCATACCGCTCGGCGCCCAGGCGGCGGGCGTGGTCAGCGGCTCGGTCGCGGGACCGGACACGGGCTTCAGCACGGTGTTCCAGTTCCTCAACGAACTGAGCTCCACCCTGGATATCACCAGCCTGACGGTGGACGGCAATTTCGCCACGCCCAATCCGCTGGTGTGGGACGACGTCTTCGACGAGTGGGCGCCGCCGGGGGCCACGGTGACCACCTCGGGCGAGGATACCTTCGTGCTCAGCTTCGGCTTCACGGGGTGGAATCCCGGCGAGATGTTCCGCTTCGCCGTGGACCCGGACACCGCCGGCGATTCCAACTTCGGGGCCCGGGTGTTCGACCTCCTGGGTACGCGGGTGACCTTCAACTACAGCGACGCGAGCTCGCAGGTCTATGAGTTCGTGGACGATCCGAACCAGGGCGCGGGCCTGGTGTTGGCCGCGATTGGCGCCCCCGTGCCCGAGCCGGTGACCTGGGCGATGATGATCATGGGCCTGGGCGCGGTGGGCGCCGCCATGCGCCGCACCCGCGCCGACCGGCTTGCCGGCGGGGCCGCCACGGCCTGATCACCGAGGACGAGGGGGTCCGCCCAAGCCCATTCCCATGGGCCCCCTCGATCCTTTGCTGGCGCATGGCTCCCGCTCGTAGAATTCAGTGCGCCTGCCGATGCACAGGGCGGGCCAGAGCGATTGCCTACCGCGCCGATGGCCCGCGGTCGAAGTACTTGAAGAAGGCGCTGTCGGGGGAGAGGACCATGGTGGTGTCGCCCTGGCCCAGGCTGGCCTCATAGGCCTGCATGGAGCGGTAGAAGGCGGCGAAGCCGGGGTCCTTTCCGAAGCTCTGGGCGAAGATCCGGGTCCGCAGGGCGTCGCCCTGGCCGCGGGTCGTCTCGCCTTCCTCCTGGGCGGTGGCCAGGGTGACCGCCACCTCGCGGTCGGCGGAGGCGATGATCTCGCGCTTCTGCTGCTCGCCGACGGCGCGGACGCGGGCGGCTTCCTGCTGGCGGTCGGTCTGCATGCGGCGGAAGACGGCCGCCTGGTTCTGGGCCGGCAGGTCGGCGCGGCGGATGCGCAGGTCGATGACCTGGATCCCGAACCGCGAGGCCTGTGCGCGCCTGGTGACGTCCTCGCGGGCGGCCCGCATCAGGGCGGCGCGATCGGAGATGATCCGATCGGAGGGCGCAGAGCCCAGCACCTGGCGCAGGGAGGAGTTCACCAGCCGCTCGATGCGGTCGGCGGCGATCCGCTCGTCGCGCAGGGTGCGGTAGAACAACAGCGGATCGGTGATCCGGTAGCGGATGAAGGCGTCGACCACCAGGCGCTCCTGGTCGGACGCCAGGATCTCCTCCTGCTGGGCCTCCAGCGAGATGTTGCGCCGGTCGAAGCGGATCACGTTCTCCAGGAACGGGGCCTTGACGTTGAGGCCGGCGCCGGGCTTGCGCGGCGCGTTGATCACGCGGACGGGCTCGCCGAAGCGGAGCACGAGGGCCTGCTGGCGCTGCTCGACCACGAACAGGCTGTTGGCCAGGACCACGATCGCGACGACCGCGATCACGGCGTAGAGAGTAAGCTGGTTGCGGTTCATTGCGCGGCGCTCCGGGCGGCGGGGGCCGTGGGCTGGGGGGCCGGCGCGGCGGCGGCGCCCGCGCGGGGGCGGAACACATCGGGCGGCAGAATGATCGGAGCGCTGGCGCCCTTGCCGTCGATGATCACCTTGTTGGACTTGGCCAACACCCGCTGCATGGTCTCGATGTAGAGGCGGTCGCGGGTGGCGCCCGGGGCGCGGCGGTATTCATTGTAGATCGAGTTGAAGCGGGCCGCGTCACCCGTGGCCTCGCGGACCGACTGCTCGCGGTAGCCCTGGGCGGACTGGGTGATCCGGGCGGCGTCGCCCTTGGCTTCGTTGATCACCCGGTTGCGATAGGTGTTGGCCTCGTTGATGGCCGAGTTCTGGTCCTGGGCGGCGCTCTGCACGTCGCGGTAGGCGGCCAGCACCTCCGGCGGCGGGCCGGCGGAACGGATCTGCACCTCGTCCACCCGGACGCCCGCGCCCCAGGCGTCGAGGGTGCGCTGCATGAGATCGCGGACCTGGACCTGGACCTGGCCGCGGCCGCGGGTCTGGATCGCCTCCAGCGGCGTGCGGCCGGCGATCTCGCGCATGGCGCTTTCGGCCACCGCCTTCACCGAGGCCTCGGGATCGCGGATTGTGAACACGAACTGCGGGGCGTTGGAGACCCGCCAGGTGACGCTGAAGTCCAGGTCGATGATCTGGCCGTCGCCGGTGAGCATCAGGCTTTCCTGCGGCACGTCGGCCTCGCCGGCACCGCCGATGTCGATGCGGTTCAGCGTGGTCACAGGCACCTTCTCGACCCGCTCGATGGGGATCGGCAGATGGTAGCGCAGGCCAGGCGTCTCCGAACGCGAATAGGCGCCGAAGGTGGTGACCACGGCGGCCTCGTTGGGCTGGACGATGTAGAGCCCAGACAGGGCCCAGAGGCCCGCGGCGGCGCCAACGATGGCGACCACCGCTCCGGGGCGGATGCCGCCCGGGCCGCCGAACATGTCGCGCAGCTTGTTCTGCAGCTGCTCGAACGCGGGGCCGAGGTCGGGGCCGCCGGGCCCGCCGGGGCGACGCGGCCCACGGGGGCCGCCGCCGCCGCCGCCGCCGCCGCGGGGGCCTTTGGGGGGCGGCGTGCGGCCGTTGTCGTCGCCGGAGGGGGGCGAGCCCCAGGGGCCGGGGTTGGCGTTGTCGTTCCAGGGCATCAGCGGCGTCGCGTCTCGGTCAAGGCCTAAGGTCTTCCAGGGTGCGGCGTCCAACAAGCCCCCGTCGGGCTTGTAAACCGGCGCTGTCAGCCGGATATGAGACGCCATCGAAGCCAAAGCAAGGCATAGCCTGGCGAACCAGACATAGGCGAGCATGAGTAAAGAGGTGGTTCCCGACCGCGAGGCGGTCCTCGCCGTCCTGGACGGGATCAAGGATCCGAGGACCGGCAAGGGCTTGGCGGCGGCCGGATTGGTGCGCGGGCTGACCCTGCGCGCCGGCCGGGCGGGGTTCATGCTGGAGGTGCCGGCCGCCGACCGGGCGCTGTACATGCCGGTGCGCGACGCGGCCGAGCGGGCGCTTTCGGGCGTGGCTGGGGTGGACCAGGCGCAGGTGGTGCTGACAGCCGAGGCGGCCGCCCCGACCCTGAAGGTGGCGCCGCGCGCCCGGGCACGGGTGAGCCTGGACCCGCAGGGGCAGATGGGTCACATGCCCGACGCCGAGCGGCCGGAGTTCGTGGGCAAGGTGATCGCGATCGCCAGCGGCAAGGGCGGGGTTGGCAAGTCCACCGTTTCGGTGAACCTGGCGGCCGCCTTCGCGCGGCTGGGCTACAAGGCCGGCCTGCTGGACGCCGACATCTACGGGCCCTCGGCGCCGCACATGCTGGGAGCCAAGGGCGAGCCCACCTTCAGCCCCGACAAGCGGCTCTACCCGATCGAGGCCTGGGGGGTGAAGGTGATGTCCATCGGCTTCATCGTCGAGGAGGGCGACGCCAACATCTGGCGCGGGCCGATGGCCTCGTCGGCGCTGCGCTCGCTGATGAACACGCACTGGGGTAGCGAGGACGAGCCGCTTGACGTGCTGGTCATCGACCTGCCCCCCGGCACTGGGGACATCCAGCTCACCCTGGTCCAGAAGCTGCAACTCGACGGGGTGGTGATCGTCTCGACGCCGCAGGAGATCGCGTTGATCGATGCGCGCCGGGCCTCGGCCATGTTCGCCAAGACCGGGGCGAAGATCCTGGGGGTAGTGCAGAACATGGCCTACTTCGCCGACCCGTCTACGGGTGCGCCGATCCACATCTTCGGCGAGGGCGGGGCGGCCAGGGAGGCCAAGGCGCTGGGCGTGCCGCTGCTGGGGGAAGTCCCGATCGAGGTGGCGCTGCGCGAGGCCTGCGACGAGGGCCGGCCGCTGGTGGCGACCACGCCGGAGAGCCCGGCGGCCCAGGCGTTCGTGGATATCGCGCGGCGGTTGATGGAGTAGGGGCGCGCTCAGGGCGAGTTGCTGACCGGAAATTGCGGGTATGCTGCTCGCCGTGCCGCATGACCGGGGCAAAGGCGGCACGGCCTTCGCCAGATGTTCAACGGCCTGCGCTGTGGGATAAGGGCCGGCGTGACCTGACGGCGCCATTTGCCGACTACTCCCAAAGCCACGCCGCACAAGCGGCGTAGAGGGCGATCCCTACCGTCAGGTTGAAGGGGAACGTCACCGCCAGCGATGAGGTCACATAGACCCCTTCGTCGGCCTCCGGCGCCGCTAGCCTCATCGCCGCGGGGGCCGCGATGTAGGATGCGGATGCGGCTAGGATCGCCAATAGCGCACCGTCTGCGACCGTCAAACCGACCATGCGCGCGACGCCAAGGGTCACGAGAGCAGAAAGTATGGGAAATGCCACGGCAAATCCCAGCAAGGTTGGAGTGAGCTTCCGCCCCCCTGCCATCAACCGGCGAGCAGCGGCTAGCCCAATGTCGAGCAGGAAGAAGCAGAGAGCGCCTTGAAACAAGGGGCCTATAAACAGGTCGAGCTTGGCCATGCCACTCGGGCCTGATGTGAAGCCGACAATGAAGCTACCGAGCAGCATGACCGTGGCGGCTCCGAAAAGCACTCTACCGAAAAGGGCGCGGCGCTGGCCCGGGCCGCCCGCGTCCGCGCCATTCAGCAGCACCAGCGCCGTGAGAATGGCGGGCGTTTCCATCAGCGCGAGGACTGCGGCCATGTAGCCTCCAGGCGCCATGCCGATGGCGGTCAGGTATTCTCGGCCTGCCGCGAAGGTGACGACCGAAACCGAACCGTAAGTCGCCGCGTGCGCGCAGATTGTCGGCCGGTCGAGCTTAGAAAACCGTTTGAGGAACCCGTAAACCAACATGGGCGCCACTGCGCTGAGGGCGACGCCGAGGCTGGCGGCAACAATGAAGTCCGCGTGGAGGCCGGCCGCCCTAGCCTCGGCGCCGCCTTTGAATCCGATGCATAGCATCAGGTAGAGAGACAACGCCTTGGCGACGGGCTCCGGAACAACAAGGTCGGATCTCGCGAACGCCGCCGCAGTTCCGAGGAAGAAGAACAGAATTGCTGGCGTCGCAAGAAGCGCGAAGCCGGGGCCGAAATCGAACATATGTCACCGGGGGAAACGAAGCGCGTGCTGAGTGGCCTCGACCCTGACTTCCATCCAGTTTATTTTGATGATGAGTTGCATAAAGAACGGTTATGAACATGCCGCAGCGTTTGGTGAACCTCGACATTGAGCTGCTGCGGGCCTTCATCGCCGTTGTTGAAAACGGTACCTTCACGAGGGCTGCAGCCGTCCTTGGACGGAGCCAGCCGGCCGTCAGCCTGCAGATACGACGCCTAGAAGATCAACTCCGCGCGCCTCTGATCGATCGCGCCGGCAAGGTCGCCGGCGTGACAATTGAGGGGGCCGGCCTGCTGCCACAGGCGCGGCGACTGCTTCGAGTGAACGATGAGATCGTAGCAAGCCTCGGCGAAGGCGATCTCGAAGGCGAAGTCCGTTTCGGCGCTCCGGAAGATATCGCAACCCTGCACCTTCCCGCCATTCTGGGGACATTCGCGCGCAACCATCCGCGCATTACGCTCGCGGTGACGGCTGACTACACTGCAAACCTCTTGGATCAACTCTCCCGAGGCCTGCTGGATCTCGCCTTGATCAAACGCGAGCCAGTCGGACCGGATCTGGGCGTTCGGGTCTGGAGCGAGCCCTTGGTTTGGGTCGCGCGCGACGCCGCTATACTTGAGGCGCCGGCGCTGCCCCTGATCATTGCGCCTGCGCCAGATATCTATCGCAAGCGGGCTCTGGCGGCCCTGCAAGACGCGGACATTCCCTTCCGAGCCGCCTTCACTTCGCCCAGTCTCGCGGGCCAGATGGCGGCCCTGCGAGCTGGGCTCGGCGTTGGCGTTTTGCCGCTCGCCATGGCTCCGCGCCATCTCACCGTCATTGGCGACCCGTTGCCGAAGCTTGCCGACAGCGAAATCGCCCTGGTGACTGCGCGTGGGGCGGCAGAAGGCCCAGCCAAGCTGCTGGCCCAGGAAGTTCTACGCGCGCTGGAGCGGGGCTCGATCGCGCAGTAAGCGCAACCGCGTGCAGCCAAATTAGGCGCTCAAAGGGCTCTGCGCTCCTTTCACCCTTAATTGAACTCACGACTTCCATAAGCAATGATTATGGATCGTATCGTCACTTCTCATTGGCGATTTGGAGCCGGTCTAGGCATCCTGCAAATGCGGCCCGGGCCCCTCTGACGATCATCGTGATCGTGATGTCGGATCGCATCGGGTGCGCTCGATGACGGGGTCCGGCTTCACTCCCCCCTCGAACGCCGGTGCCTTAGCGTCGAGCGCACCCTCCTCGAAAAGGAGCGGCTCAATAATGTCCATCATCCTCGCGCGTCTCCGCCGGCTTCGCCTGCTCGTGCAAGCGGCTCTCACGTCCCCACAGGTCAGGCGAAACCGCCGCGCTGTTCGCCTCTCCCGGCAGATCAAGCCTTCGGGCGCCGGGCTTTGGCGGTTCAGCGGACGGCCGACGCGGCGCCGCTCGATGTGGGGCCGCACCCTCGCCCTTCAGCCGGCCAGGTCGTGCAGCCGCTAGCCAACCAACCATTGAAAATCTGGACCGCTCAGGAGGCGCCCATGACATTTGCCACCCAAAAGCACCGAACTCCCCCCGCAGTCGCGGCCACCGACGTCTGGACCCCAGGCGACGAGATCGAGATGGATGCGCTCATCGCCGCCTGCTCCCTCGTGGCGCAGGCTGATGGCTGGGTCACGCCGGATGAACGTCAGCGAATGGTCGACCGCATGCGCAGGTCGCCTGCTGTCGCGGTGTTTGGCGTTCAAGAGGTTCTGCTGGGCTTCGAGACCCTCAACGAACGCTTCGATCGAGATCTCGACGATGGCGTCGCGGCGGCCGAAACGGCGGTTCGGCGCCTTAGGGGGCGCGCGGGCCCCGCGCGGCTACTGGTGCAGACCGCCTGCGCCGTCGCCGAGGCCGACGGGGGTTTCGACGCGGAAGAGCGCGATGTCGTCCTGCGACTTTGCGTACTGCTGGATCTCGCGCCTGGCGGGTTCGAGATCGTGGCGGATCAAGGTCGTCGGCCATGAGGGTCGGGCCTCCAGCCATCCCTCACTGGAATGCGGTCTTGTCCGCCCAGCTGACCCAAACCGTCGGACAGGCCGCTGGTCATCGCAGTGTTTCCACCGATCGTCCGGTCGAGCCTGCCAACACCGTCAAAGACCACACGACCTTGCGTCGCGTGAGCCCTCACACATTCGACATTCGCGTCTGATCAACCGACGCGCACCGGAGCCTACATGGACTTTCTGACTCAGGATTATCTGTCAACGCCGATCTGGATGTGGGCGAGCTTCCTCGCCCTCGTCGTCGTCCTGCTGGTGCTCGATCTTGGTGTCTTGCACCGGAAGCACCGCGACATCGGCGTGCGGGAAAGCCTGCTGATGTCACTGGGCTATCTGACCCTCGGCGTCGGTTTCGGGGGATGGGTCTGGTTCACCCTCGGCGCCCAGTCGGGCATAGAGTACCTGACGGGGTTCGTGGTCGAGAAGAGCCTGGCGATGGACAACGTCTTCGTCATCGCCATGATCTTCGGATACTTCGCCATCCCCCAGAAGTATCAGCACCGGGTGCTGTTCTGGGGCATTCTTGGCGTCATCGTCCTTCGCGCCATCATGATCGCCGGCGGCGCCGCGCTGGTCGCAGAGTTCTCCTGGATCCTCTATGTCTTCGCGGCCTTCCTGATCCTCACGGGCATCAAGATGCTCGCCATGGCCGACAAGTCGCATAACCTGGCCGACAACCCCCTTCTGAAGTTGATGAGGCGCCGGCTGCGTGTCACCGACAAGCTGCACGGAGAACGCTTCTTCGTCAGGCTGCCGGATCAAAAGACCGGGCGGCTGGCGACCTATGTGACGCCCGTGTTCATGGCCTTGCTGCTTATCGAAGTCGCCGACGTCATTTTTGCGGTGGATTCGGTCCCGGCGATCTTCGCCATCACCACGGACCCCTACATCATCTATACCTCCAACATCTTCGCGATCCTCGGCCTGCGCGCGCTCTACTTCGCCCTGGCGGCCATCATCCATCGCTTCGCCTATCTGAAGCAGGCTTTGGCCGTGCTCCTGATCTTCATCGGCTCGAAGATCTTCGTGGCTGACCTGCTGGGGTGGGTGAAGTTTCCGGCTGCGGTTTCGCTCGGCGTGACGTTCGCCATTCTCGCCGGGGGAATCGCCTGGTCGCTCTGGCGAACCCGCCCGGGCGTCTCTGCGACAGACCCGCCTACGCCTTCTTGATCATGGGTGCCTTCGGTCTGCTCATCGCCGCACTGTCCGCTCACGACACCCAACGCCAGAAGCTGACCTACTGCCAGCTCGGTGGCGACAAGGCCGCTCTGGGGTCCGCCACCAGTTTTGGCGCGCTGAGCCCCTACCTCGACGTCGCGAACCTGTTCCAGTTTCTGCTGGCCTTCCTTGGCCAGCGGCGCTGACGCCTTTTTCCTGGGAGATCAAACCATGCCGCTGCTGCTGTGCCCCAACGATAACGCCGCGATGACGACCCTTAACCGTGACGGGGTCGAATTCGACATGTGCCCCACCTGTCGCGGCGTCTGGCTGGACCGCGGCGAACTGGAGAAACTCATAACCGCCGGCGAGGCGCCGGAGCGTCAGCCGCCACCTACGCCCGGCTATCAGCGACCAGTGCACGGTGAATACCGTCCGGAGAATCCAGGCCGATACGATCGCGACGACGATGGCTATCGCAAGAAGAAGCGGCGCGACATCTTCGACATTTTTGACTGAGGGGACCGTGGATGGCTCTGCCGTCCCAGGACCACCGACTCGTCCTGAGCCGCCCCGAAGATCGGCATGTCAGTCTCCTCGACGCCGACGGCGGTCACGTCGGACAAAGGCCTTCACTTCGCCGCTCGGCGCCTAACCCCCGCTCATCTTGCGGAACATCTTCTGGGTCTGTTCGGCGCCGTGGACGTAGGCCTGCTGGCCGGCGGGGTCGGCGATGCGGGCCCAGTTGTCGCGGACCTCCTCGGCGGAGAGGCCGGCTTCGCCCAGCCAGACGCCCTCGGACTCATAGGTGCGGGCGAGCGCGAAGACGCCCGCGCCGGCCGCGAGTATCGCCCCGTTCGGCGCGTCGGCCGAGCAGAGGTGGATCACGCCGGCGGTCACATAGTCGGGGCGCAGCTTGTCCAGCATCTCGGGCGTCAGGATGGA
>CANJKG010000015.1 GCA_947474775.1 Caulobacteraceae bacterium
CCCCTCGGTGCTGGACACCGCCGTAGCCGCCAACCAGACCGCCCAGGCCGGCGTCAGCGCGGCGCGGGCCCGGATCACCCAGAGCCAGGCCGCGCTGCGCAGCCAGCAGGTGGACCTGGGCCGAACCACCATCATCTCTCCCATCGACGGCATCGTCATCGACCGCAAGGTGGAGCCGGGCAACACAGTGGCCGCCAGCCTGCAGGCGCCGGTGCTGTTCACCCTGGCCAAGGACCTCTCCCAGGTGGAGGTGAAGATCAGCGTCGACGAGGCCGACGTGGGCCAGGTGCGCGAGGGCCAGCGGGTGAAGTTCACCGTCGACGCATTCCCCGACGAAAATTTCGAGGGCGTCGTCACCCAGGTCCGCAAGCAGCCGACCACCGAGCAGAACGTGGTCGCCTATACGGTGATCGCCCAGGCGGACAATCCGCGGGGCCAGTTGTTGCCCGGCATGACCGCCAACGCCGACGTCGTGATCGAGTCGCGCCCCAACGTGCTGAAGGTGCCGGCCGCCGCCCTGCGCTGGACCCCGCCCTCTGCTGACAGCGCGCCGGTGCGGGTCCCGCCGGGGATGGGCGGTGGCGGCGGTTTCGGCGGCGGGCCCGGCTTCGGCCCGCCCGGCGGCGGCGGTCAGCGGGCCAACCGCGGCGAAGGCGGCGGCTTGGGCGGACGCCGCATCATCGAACAGCTGAACCTCGACCCCGTCCAGACGAAGAAGTGGGAAGCGATCCAGGAAGAGACGCGCCCGAGGATGGCCGCGGCGCGCGCCGCGGCCGGCGGCGACCGCACGCGGATGCGCGAGGCCATGCAGAGGAGCATGGCGGAGGCCTACGCCAAGCTGGAGCCCAGCCTGAAGCCGGAACAGAGGACCAAGCTCGCCGCCATCCGCGCCACCATGGCCCAGGGACGCGGCGCGGCGGCCCAGATGCGGCCGGGGACCGTCTATGTGCTGAAGGACGGCAAGCCGGAGGCGGTGCCGGTGCGGGTGGGTGTCACCGACGGCTCCTTCACCCAAGTGATGGGCCCGCTGCAGCCCGGACAGCAGGTGATCACCGGCGGCGGTCCGAAGCCCAAGCCCAAGGCGGGCGGCGGTATGTTCGGCGGCGGACAAGCCCGCATGAAGATGTAGGCCGCATGATCCAGATCGAAGGCCTGCGGAAGATTTATATCATGGGCGAGGAAGAGGTCGCCGCCCTAGCGGGCGTGGATCTCACCATTGACCGCGGCGAGCATGTGGCGGTGATCGGGCCCTCGGGCTCCGGGAAGTCGTCGCTGATGAACATCCTGGGCGGCCTCGATCGGCCCAGCGCCGGGGTCTACCGCTTCGAGGGCGAGGACGTGGGCGGGTTCGACGACGATGAGCTGGCCTCGTTCCGGCGCCGGCGGATCGGCTTCGTGTTCCAGTCCTTCCAGCTGCTGCCACGGCTGACGGCGCTGCAGAATGTCGAGCTGCCGATGATCTACGGCGGCGTGCCCAGGCCGGAGCGTCAGGCCCGGGCCGCGGAGCTGCTGGACCGCGTGGGCCTGGGAACGCGCAAGGGCCACCGCCCGACGCAGATGTCGGGGGGCCAGCAGCAGCGGGTGGCCATCGCCCGCTCCCTGGCCAACCGCCCCGACCTGCTGCTGGCCGATGAACCCACCGGCGCGCTGGACACCCAGACCGGCAAGGACGTGCTGGCGCTGTTCCGGGAACTCAACGGTGAGGGTCTGACCCTGGTGACCGTCACCCACGACGCCGAGGTGGCCGCCCAGGCCGACCGGCGGGTGTCGTTCCGCGACGGGCTGATCGTTGCCGACGAGCGCGGGAACTCCCCGCCGTGATGAAGCCATGGGAACTGGTCCGCTTCGCGCTCGGCGCCATCGTCGCCCACCCCCTGCGCAGCGGGCTGACCTCGCTGGGTGTGGTGATCGGGGTCGCCGCGGTGGTGATGATGACCTCCATCGGCCTAGGGGCCCAGCAGCGGGTGACCAGCGCCATCGCCGGCCTGGGCTCGAACCTGGTTATCGTCACCCCGAACTTCCAGCGCCAGGGAGGCTTCGCTTCCGGTGGCGCGGGCCAGGGCCTGTCGCTGAAGGACAGCGACGTTGAGGCCATCGAGAAGCAGGTGGAGGACGTCATCGCCGTGGCGCCTGTGGTGCGCGGCCAGGTGCAGCTGGCGGCCGACGGCGCCAACTGGAACAGTCGCATCGAGGGTGTCACCGAGCAGTACCTGACCGCCCGCGACCTCACCATCGCGTCTGGGCGGATGTTCGACGATCGGGAGGCGCGCCAGGGCCGCAAGGTGCTGGTGGTCGGCGCCACCGTGGCCCGCGAGCTGTGGGGTGACGCCGATCCCGTGGGCCGTCGCGTGCGGGTCCGCAGCGTGCCCTTCGAGGTGGTGGGCGTGCTGGCCAGCAAGGGCCAGACCGGCGTCGGTCAGGACCAGGACGACATCGTGCTGGGCCCGCTGGCGGCGGTGCGCTCGCGGGTGGTGGGCCGCCGGCTGCGGGGCGACTCCGTGCAGACCATCTATGTGAAGTCTTCATCCGAGGAGAGCCTGGACCGGGTGCAAGAGGACGTGGCCAACCTGCTGCGGGAGACTCACCGCATCCGGCCGGGCGAAGAGGACGACTTCCAGACCCAGAACATGGCCTCCATCCTGGAGGCCTCGCAGGCGGCGGTGGCCACCTTCACGGTGCTGCTGGCCGCTGTGGCCGCCGTGTCGCTGGTGGTGGGCGGTGTGGGCATAATGAACATCATGCTGGTGGCGGTGACCGAGCGGACGCGCGAGATCGGCCTGCGGATGGCGTTGGGCGCCCGACGATCCGACGTGCTCACCCAGTTCGCCATCGAGTCGGTGACCCTGTCCCTGGCCGGCGGACTGATCGGCCTTGCAGTCGGAGTCGTCGGGGCCATCGGCATCGCCAAGCTGGGCTCCTGGCCGGCCGCTGTCCCGGCCTGGGCAGGACCGGTTTCGCTCGTATTTTCAATGTTGGTGGGGTTGGTCTTCGGGGCCTATCCCTCCTGGCGGGCAGCTCGGCTCGACCCCATCGAGGCGCTGCGGCGCGAATAAGGTCCAGGTTCCTACGCAACCTCTCCCGCACCTCGGTGGTTAGGCGACCACACACCGAGACGAAACGTCATGAACGCCCCGGCCAAGAAACCGAAAGACAGGCTTCTCCCCGAGCTTTCCGACGCCTCGTCGACCACCGAGGAGAAGGATCCCATGCCGAACACGGATCAATCCAAGCCCCGGGCGCGTCGCGGTTTCGCCGCGATGAACCCGGAACGCCGCCGCGAGATCGCACGCAAGGGCGGCGCGAGCGTGCCGGGCGAGAAGCGCAGCTTCGCCAAGGACCGTGACCTGGCCGCCGCGGCTGGGCGCAAGGGCGGCGAAGCCTCCCGCGGCGGCGGACGCACCCGCATCCGCGAGATCTGAGCCTCAGGCTCTCAACAGCACGACAGCGAAGGCGGGATGGGCGCTGGCCCACTCCCGCTCCAGCCACCAGCCCGCTTCCTGCGCCAGCCGCCCGAAACCTTCGAGGGTGAACTTGTAGGCGTTCTCCGTGTGGATCGTCTCGCCGGCGGCGAAGTGGAATGTCTGGCCAGCCGCCGTCACCTCCTGCGGACGCCGGCTTTCGAGATGCATCTCGATGCGGCTCTCGGTGGCGTTCCAGAGCGCAAGGTGGCGGAAACCCGCGAGATCGAAGTCGCCGCCCAGCTCACGATTGATGCGGACCAGCAGGTTCCTGTTGAACGCCGCCGTCACCCCGGCGGCGTCGTCGTAGGCGGCGACCAGGACATCCTGAGACTTCACCAGGTCGATCCCCACGAAGAAGGCCGCACCCTCCCCCAGCAGGCGCCGAGCGCCCAGCAGGAACCCGCGCGCCTCGGCAGGCGCGAAATTGCCGATGGTGGAGCCTGGGAAGAAACCCACGACAGGGCGACCCTGGACCTCCGCCGGGAGGTCGAGCGCGCAGGTGAAATCCTGGCGCAGGGGCGCGACGGTCAGGTCGGAATAGTCCGTGCGCAGGGCCTGGGCGTAGGCGTCCAGCGATGGGCTGATGTCGATGGGCACATAGGCCCCGAGTTGGGGCGCGGCGTCGAGCAGCAGGCGGGTCTTGACGCTGGCGCCGCTGCCGAACTCCACCAGGGCGGCGCCGGGAGGGATGGCGCGGGCCATCTCTGGGGCGGCGGCGCGCAGCAGGGCGATCTCGGTGCGGGTGGGATAATATTCCGGCAGATCGCAGATCGCCTCGAACAGGCGGGAGCCCTCGGCGTCGTAGAAATGCTTGGGCGGGATCGACTTCTTCGGCCGCGACAGACCGGCGGTCACGTCGACCTCGAAGGCCGAGCCCTCTTCGCCAGCCCCGTCCATGGCCAGGCGTACGCCGGAGAACATCCACCGCTGGTGGGGGTAGAAGAAGTTGCGGTAGGTCGGTCGCACATGCCCCCTGGGGGTGACGCAGGCGCCGCCGCGGAGCACGAACTGGCCGGCCATGAACTTGCCGTTGTACTCCCCCACCGCCCCAGGCTTTGGCCGGAAGCCGGGATAGGGCGAGTAGGCGCTGGCGGTCCATTCCCATGCGTCGCCGAACATCTGCCGCAGGCCTGGGCCGGCGGACGCGGCGGCGGGGTTGAAGCGCCCGGCCTCCTGGAAGCAGCCATCGCCCACCGCCTGGGCGCTGGCATGTTCCCATTCGGCCTCGGTGGGCAGCCTGGCGCCGGCCCAGGCGGCGAAGGCGCTGGCCTCGTAGAAGCTGACGTGGGTGACAGGCTGGGCGGGATCGACCGCCCTCAAGCCCCGCAGGGTCATGGCCATCCAGCCGCCAGCCCCCGCCTCCCAGTACAGCGGCGCGTTCCAGCCTTCGGCCTGGGCGAGCGCCCAGCCGTCGGAGAGCCAGAGCTCGGGACGGCGGTAGCCGCCGTCCTCCATGAAGGCGATCCACTCGCCGTTGGTCACCAGCCGGTCGGCCAGGCGATAGGGCGACAGCCAGGCCTTATGCCGGGGTCCCTCATTGTCGAACGCGAACGCCCCGCCCTCGTGGCCGATCTCCACGAGGCCGCCCTCGAAGCCCACAAAGCCGGCGGCTCCCGGCGCGTCGGGCTCCGGCGCCTCGCGCGGCGGGGCGTAGGCAGGCTGCAGCGGTGACTGGGCGAAGAGGTGCAGGATGTCCATCAGGATCAGCTCCTGGTGCTGCTCCTCGTGCGCCAGACCCAGGTCCAGGAGCGCGGCCAGATCGGCATCCGGCTCGACGGCCAGCAACCGCTCCATGGCGGCGTCCACGTGCCCGCGATAGGCCATGACGTCGTCGAGCGATGGCCGGGTGATCAAGCCCCGCCGGGGCCGGGGCTGCCGGGGACCCAGCGCTTCGTAGTAGGAATTGAACAGGAAGCCGAACCTGGGGTCGAAGACCTTGTAGTCCGCCAGCCTCGGCTGGATCAGGAAGGTCTCGAAGAACCAGGTGATGTGCGCCAGGTGCCATTTGGTGGGGCTGGCGTCGGGCATCGACTGGGCGAGTTGGTCCTCCGGCGTGAGGGAGCGGGTTAGCGCCTCGCTGGCCCGGCGCACCATGTGGTAGCGATCGAGCGCGGATCGGATCTCGCGAGCGATTGTGCGCTTGCCGGCCTTGCCGACTGGCCCAGCTTGTGATGTCGACATACGCACGCCCCGCCCTGCCCACTTGGCCCGACCCGCAGGGCGGACTCACCGTGCGGCTGTAACGTCGGCCGGTCCACACCGTTCCCGCAACCTACAACTGATAACGGCTCCCAAGCCAGGAACGGACCTCGCGAGGGAGACGTTTGGACGATTGCCGGGCGACAGCGTGGCGACGCGGCCCCGCGGTGGGGCGTTACGAGGGCGCTATGGCCACAACGTCCAGTTGGCGGGACGAGGTTGTCGGGTTGATGCCCGCGCTCCGGGCGTTCGCCTGGTCGCTCTGCCACAACGGGGCCGAGGCCGACGACCTGGTGCAGGACACACTCACTAAGGCCTGGGGCAACCGCGACAAGTTCGAGGAGGGCACCAACCTGCGCGCTTGGCTGTTCACGATTCTGCGCAACACCTACTACACCCACGTCCTGCGCCGCCGCCGCGAGGTGCGCGACGAGACCGGCGAATACGCGCTGGGCCTAAGGGTCCGCCCGACCCAGGAATGGAGCTTGGCGATGCGGTCGCTGCAGACGGCGCTGGCGCAGCTTCCGGACGAACATCGTGAGGCCCTGATCCTGGTGGGCGCGGCGGGTCTTTCCTACGAAGAGGCGGCGGAGATCTGCGGCTGCGCCCTGGGCACCATCAAGAGCCGCGTGAACCGCGCCCGCGCCCGGCTGCTGAAACTCATGGACTGCGAGAATCCGTCCCAGGTGCTGGACGTCGAGAACATCGCCGCCACTGGCTGAGGCCGGCCTCATCGCGCGGCCGTGCCGCGAGTTATGTGCAACCTACATGGGTCGGCCTGAAGTTGGACTTGGACGCTCGCGCCCACGCCGTGGTTGTAGACGCTCGAATTGGCGACCGCCGCGGCCTGGCGGGCGCCGTCGCGAAATCACAACCAGACGAGATCAAAGATGCTGACCCCCGAGCAGGAGGAAATCGACCGCACGATCCGCAGGCTGGCGCCCGACCGGAGCGCGGCGCGGCGAGCGCTTGAGGGCGGGCCTGGCGTGGACCCCGTCCTATGGGCCAAACTGGCGGAACTGGGCATGATCGGAATGGGCCTGCCGGAGGCCAAAGGCGGCGTGGGATTCGGCCTGGCCGAGGAGTGTGTGGCCGCCGAGGCGCTCTCGTACTCGCTGGCGCCGGTCCCATTCATCACCACTTCGCTCGCCGCCCGCGTGCTGGGCGCGGCGGAAGGTTCCGATGCGGAGGCGCTGGCCTCCACCCTGGTCTCCGGAGAGAAGGTGGTGGGCGTCTGTATCGCCTCGGAGCCCAAGGCCATCGACGGCGTGCATGTGGCCGACGGCGTCCTCACCGGCGAGATCACCGACGCCTATGAAGCGGGTCTGCTGGACATCCTGATCGTCCACGCCGATGGCGGCTGGTGGGCGGTGGAGGTCGGCGCACAGGGCGTCGAGCGCAACGACGTCCCAAGCTTCGATCCGACCCGGCGGCTGGCCAACATCACCTTCACCGGCGCGCGCGCCCAGGCGATGGGGAACCTCGCTCTCGACAAGGTGATGGCCGTGGCCAACACCCTGATCGCCGCCGAAGCGCTGGGCGCGGCCCAGGCCGCCCTGGACCTGGCCAAGGGCCATGCCCTGGAGCGCCAGCAGTTCGGCCAGCCGATCGGACGCTTCGGGGCGATCAAGCAGAAGCTGGCCGACAGCCTGATCGCCGTGGAGAACGGCCGCTCGGCGATCTGGGGCGCCGTGCGCTCCGCCCCGGACGGCTTCCCTGACGCCACCGCCGCGCGCCTGGCCAAGTCCGAATCCACCCAGGGCGCGGTCTACACGATCGGCGAGTCCGTCCAGATCCATGGCGGCATGGGGGTCACCTGGGAGCACGACCTGCATATGCTCCAGAGGCGCGGCAAGCATTGCCAGCTGTCCCTGGGGTCGCCGGCCCACCATCTGTCGGCGATCGCCGACGAGTTGATGTCGACCCCCGTCACCCGCGGCCCGAGGCTGTCAGCCGCCGAGCACGACCTCGGCTTCCAGCCCTCGGAAGAGGACCAGGCCTTCATCCAGCCGTTCCGCGAGTGGCTGGATGAGCACGCCACGCCGGAGAAGGTGAAGGCCATCAAGGCCGGCGGCCTGTCGGCGCGCCGTGAATGGCAGGCCAAGCTCGCCGAGGCCGGCTGGATGGCGCTGCACTGGCCCAAGGCCCATGGCGGCAAGGACGCCAGCTTCACCCAGCAGATTCTCTATTACGCCGAGATGGCCGCGCGCGATCTACCGCCGCTGCCCGGCAATCGCGGCCTGATGCTGGTGGGCCCGACCATCGCCAAATACGGGACTGAGGAACAGAAGAAGCTGCTGGAGCCCACACGCCGGGGCGACATCCTGTGGGCTGGCGGATTCTCCGAGCGCGGAGCCGGATCGGACCTCGCATCGCTGCGCACCCGCGGCGTTGTCGAAGGCGACGAGATCGTCATCAACGGCCACAAGATCTGGACCTCCCAGGCGCACTTCGCCGACTGGATGTACGCCCTGATCCGCACCGGCCCGCTGACGCCGAAGCACGCCGGAATCAGCGTCGTCCTGATCCCGCTGAAGAACACGCCCGGCCTGGAGATCCGCCCGATCAAGCGCAACGCCGGGGACCATAACTTCAACGAAGAGTTCTTCGACAACGTCCGCGTGCCGATCACCAACCTGGTGGGCCCGCTGAACGAGGGCTGGTCGGTCAACCGCACGACTATGATCGGCGAGCACCTCACCAACTTCCTGGGCTCGCAGACCGCCCAGGCTAACACCATCCGCCGCATCACCCGCGCAGTGCAGGATCGCGAGGCCAAGTACGGCGCCGATCCGGCGCTGCGCCGCCGCCTCGCCGAGGCGTGGGCGCGGACCCAGGTGGTCAAACTCCACGGGCTGCGCAACGTCGCCCGCTTCACCGGCGGCGAGAACCCGGGGGCCGAGGGATCGATCTCCAAGCTGGTCGGCCAGGAGCACGAGAAGGTGTTGTTCGAGCTCATGATGGACGTCCAGGGCGTCGAGGGGCTGCACGACGGGACCTGGACCCGGGCCTATATGTCCACGCGGGCGTCCACCATCGGGGGCGGCACCAGCGAGATTCACCGCAACAAGATGGCCGAGCGGGTGCTGGGCATGCCCCGCGACCTTTGGGCCGACGAGGAGCCGGGCACGGCCTAGGAGCCAGCCTTAAGGAGGCGCCAGTCGGCATCGAAAGGCGCGGCGGAGCCATCGACGACGTAGACGGTCTGACCCTTATAGGTCCAGCGCCGCGCGCCCGAGGGGTCGGCGGCCGGCCGCCACTCTCCCAGGCCGGCGGCGGCGAGGGGCGCCTTCATGGGCGTCAGCCCCGGCTGGCATGCGCCCGCACAGGCCGGATCGGACTTGAATACCCTGAGCGGCCGGCCGGCGGCGTCGGAGAAGACATAGGCGTCCTTCACCCAGGTTACCGTCACACCACCCGGCGCAGCATAGACCGGCGCGTCGGGGACATAGCGAACCGCGACCCAGCGCTCGCCGTAGTGGCGGGAGAGGCCTTCACCCTTGGTCGCGCCGGGGGCGTCGTCGTGGGCGTAGCGGTAGAGCGGAACGCCCTTGTAACTGATCTGGCGGGCGCCGGCTTCGGCGGCCAGCAGCGGCGGCCATTCCTGCTGGCAGAAGGCGGGGCAGGCGTAGCGGGCGCTGGGCGCCGGGGAATAGAGCACCATCCCCTTGTCATCTGTGAGCACCATGCCGAGGTCGGGGTGGTTCAGGAGGCGCACGCCCGGCGGCAGGTCGGCGGTCGCGCCTTCCCCGGCGAAGGCCAGGGTCGGCCAGCAGGCCGCCACCAGCAACAAGCGTCCGAACGAATTCATGCTCGCCTCCCTCTACGCGCCAAAGGGGACCTTTTTAATCGTCCGAGGCTGCGCTCATGGACGATTTCCTTACAATAGGGCTGTAGCCACGTACAAAGTAGCCCTAGATTGAGGCAAACGCCAGAAGCCCGAAGCTGAACGGACCCAAGGGACCGCCATGACTTTCGCCGCACTCCCAAGACGCGCCCTGCCCCTCCTGGCGGCGGCCGCCGCCCTGGTTGGCGGCGTGGGCTGGATGGCCTTCGCCAAGGATTCGCCCCGCCAGCCGGCGCCGGACGGCAGCTACGGCTTCCTCGTCACCGGCGTGGTGCCCGCCATCTACAAGGGGACCGAAAAGGGCGACTGCCCGGACGGCCGCGCGCACAGCACGCTGGAGGCCTATCTGGCCACCCAGACGCCCGCGGAACGCATCCGGCTGCAGAAGCCCGAAAACGCCCTGGAACTGGAGAAGAAGTACAAGGTGGACTTCGTCACCGACGACCTCGGCCACGATATCTGCCGGCAGCCGGAGGCGTTCGACCGCGCCCCTGCCCGCATCGCCGGCGGCAGGACCAGTTTCGGCATGGACCTCGATGGCGGGGACAGCGCCAACACTTGCGCGCATGGGGAATTCCAGAGCCCCACGGGCGAGACGGGCGTCGACAACCAGTTCTACCGCGTTGTCGGCTGCACCAACTGGTGGCGCGGAGCCGTTGGCGGTCCGCCGGGCGAGGCTGGGGAAGGCTGGCGCATGCGCTGGGCCACTGGCGATTCACGGGCGGTTGTGGTGCTGCGCGGGGTGGACGACTGGCGCAACGACGACCACGTGGAGTTCGTCCTTGCGACCTCAAAGGATCCCGCTCCGGTGGGCGCGGACGGGAAGGTAATCGCCGGCGGCAGCCTGCGGATGACCGACAATCCCCGCTGGCGCAATTCCGGTACGGGGCGCATCCGCGACGGGGTGCTGGTCACCAACCCCATGGAGGTGGCGATCTACATGCGCATGGGCACGGATTCAGAGATCCGCATCCGGCATGCGCGGTTCCGGCTGAAGATCCTGCCCAACGGCGAGTTGGACGGCATGGTGGCCGGCTACCAGAAGCCCCGTGAGGCCCTGGCCAAGATGCTGGCCGGCAGCGTGATCTCCACGGACATCCAGTTGGAATGCGCCGCGCTCTACAAAGCCGCCCACGTCTATGCCGACGGCGACCGCGATCCGCAGACCGGCAAGTGCACGACGCTCTCCACCGCCTTCGAATTCTTCGCCAAGCCGGCCTATGTCTTCGAGCATGACGGGACCCTGATCGCGACTCGCCAGAGCCGGACGGTCAGGACGGCCAGCCAATGACTCCCATGGGATGGCGGGTGGCGTCTCGGGGCCTGGCGGGGGCGATTCTCATCGGTCTGCTGGGCTGCACGACCACGCAGCAGACCCCCGCGTCTCAGGCGGCGAAGCCGCCTGCCCTCGCCTCCACCGCCGCCGGGGACGCAGCGGCGAGCCGGCCGGTGGTGGGACTGCGCCGCCTGACCGAGAGCCAGTACCGCAACACCATCGCCGACATATTCGGCGACGACATCCAGGTGCGTGGGCGCTTCGAGCAAATCCAGCGGCCCGACCAGGGCCTGGTGGCGGTGGGCGCCTCCGGCAGCGCCATCTCGGCGGCCGGCTTCGAACAGTACGAGCAGATGGGCCGTGGCGTGGCCGCCCAGGTGCTGGATCCGGCGCACCGGACGCTGTTCCTGCCCTGCGCGCCGCGCGATCCGGCCCGCGCCGACGCGGACTGCGCGCGGGCCTTCTTCCAGAAGATCGGGCGTTACGTCTTCCGCCGGCCGCTGTCGGCCAATGAGCTCACCTTCTATGTCCAGGTGGCGGAGCGGGCGACTGAGCCCACGGGAGACTTCCACACCGGCCTGAGCCTCGGGCTCTCGGCCATGCTGAGCTCGCCTCGCTTCCTCTACCGCATGGAGCGCGCCGAGGCGGGCGCCCGGGAGCTGGACGCCTGGTCCAAGGCCTCGCGGCTGAGCTACTTGTTGTGGAACACCACCCCCGACGAGGCGCTGCTGGACGCTTCGGGCCGCGGGGACCTGGACACGCCGCAGGGTCTGGCGCGCGAGGTGGACCGCCTGCTGGCCTCGCCCCGGCTGGAGAACGGCCTGCGGGCCTTCTTCACCGACTTCATGCTGCTGGACCGCACCCAGAGCGTAGCCAAGGACCCGGTGGTCTATCCGCGCTTCGACCAGTTGGTGGTCAAGGATCTGTCGGAACAGACACTGCGGACGCTCGCCGACCTGCTTCTGGTCCAAGAGCGGCCCTATCCGGAGGTTTTCACCGCGCAGCGCACCTTCCTGACCCGGCGCCTGGGCGTGATCTACGACGTGCCGGTCTCCAGCCCCACCGGCTGGGAGGCCTATGAGTTCGACGCGGGCGACGATCGCGCCGGCCTGCTGGGGCAGGCGGGCTTCCTGGCGCTCTATTCGCACGAGGGCCGCAGCTCGCCGACCCTGCGCGGCAAGGCGATCCGCGAGGTGCTGCTCTGCCAGCCGGTGCCGCCACCACCCGGTAACGTGGACTTCTCGGGCTTCAACGACAGCGGCAGCGTTGTTCTGAAGACCGCCCGCGAGCGGCTGAACCGCCACAACACCGACCCGGTCTGCGCCGGCTGCCACAGGATCACCGACCCGCTCGGCCTGCCGCTAGAGCGGTTCGATTCCACCGGCGCGTTCCGCAACAACGAGAACGGCGCCAAGATCGACGTTTCTGGGACGTACGAGGGCCAGGCCCTGGAAGGCGCGAGCGGCATGGGACTGCGCCTGTCTAAGAGCCGCTCGCCCACCGACTGCGTCTCGCGCCGGCTGGCGGAGTACGCCACCGGCCGCGAACAGGAGCACGGGCTGCCGACCGCCTGGGTCGCGGCCTTGCAGGAGCGGTTCGCGGCCGATGGGTTCCGCTATCGCGCGCTGCTGCGGGATATCGCCACCAGTCCGGAGTTCGGCGCGGCGCCGGCGCTGCCCGGCCTGAAGACCGCCGCCATGGGAACATCGCAGGGAGTTCGCCAATGAGACGACTGACTCGCCGAAGTGCGCTGCGAGGCTTGATGAACGGCGCCGCCGTCACCGTGGCCCTGCCCGCCCTGGACTGTTTCCTCAACGATAGCGGCACGGCCTGGGCGTCCGGCGCGGCGCTGCCGGTGCGGTTCGGCACCTGGTTCTGGGGCCTGGGCGTCACCGAGGACCGCTGGAAGCCCACCAAGGTCGGCTCCAACTACGACATTGGGCCTGAGCTTAAGCCTGTCGAGGCCTACAAGGACCGGATCTCCATACTCTCCGGCTTCGACGTCCAGGCCGACGGGAAGCCGGCCCTGCCCCATTTCACCGGCGCCATCGTGGCGCGCACGGGGACCGCGCCCAGCGCGCCCACAGGCCTTCCGGCGCCGTCCTTCGACGTGCTGATCGCCGACCAGATCGGCGGATCGAACCGCTTCCGGTCGCTGGACGTGACCTCGGTGAAGGATCCCAACAACTCGATCAGCGGGCGCGGCGCGGGCAGCCTGAACCCGGCGGAGATCTCGCCGGCGGCCGTCTATGCCCGGCTGTTCGGGCCGGAGTTCGCCGATCCCACCAAGGCCGATTTCAAGCCCGATCCGATGGTGATGGCCCGGCGCAGCGTGCTCTCGGCCATCGGCGAGGAGCGCAAGGCGCTGGAGCAGCTGGTGGGCGTCAGCGACCGCGAGAAGCTCGACCAGTATTTCACCGCCGTGCGCCAGGCCGAGCAACAGGTGGAGATCCAGCTGCGCAAGCCCGATCCGCTGGAGGCGTGCCGCGTCCCCGGCCAACCTGGTCCTGAGGAGATCGGCAACCAGATCGAGGTGGTGATGGCCAACCACAAGCTGATGGTCGAGCTGATGGCCATGGCGGTGGCCTGCAACCAGACCCGCGTCTTCAATGTGAGCTTCAACCAGCTGCAGTCGGCGCTTACCAGGCTGGGCAAGACCACCGCGCACCACCAGCTCACCCACGAGGAGGAGGTCGACCCCGACGTCGGCTACCAGCCCGGCTCCACCTGGTTCGTGGAGCGCTGCATGGAGGCGTTCGGCCAGTTCATCGGCGTCCTGGCCTCGTTCAAGGAAGGCGACGGAACCCTGCTGGACCATTCCATCGTGCTGGCCCACTCGGAGACCAACTACGCCAAGTTTCACACCATCGACGGCCTGCCGATGATGATCGCCGGCCGGGGCGGCGGGCGGATCAAGTCCGGGCTGCACATCGCAGGCGGCGGCACCCCGGCCACCCGCGTGGGCCTGACCCTGCAGCAGGTGATGGGCGTGCCGGTGGACGCCTGGGGCACGGGCGCCAACCGCACCGACAAGCCGGTGTCGGAACTGCTGGCTTAGGCCAGCAGGCCCTTGATGGCGGCGACCAGCGCCAAGGGCTGGTCGATCATGATGTAGTGGCTGGAGTCCGGGATCTCGAGGAAGCGGGTTCCTGGCGGCGCGGCCGCCCGGGTGTTGGCGAGCACTTCCGGGCCGACAAGGTGGGAACGATCGCCCCAGATGAAGCTCAGCGGACAACGCGCCTCGGGGATGATCCGGCCCAGGCTGTAGATGTGGTCGAAGCCCCGCTTCTCGGCGGAGAACGGATCGAAGGCCCAGGTCCAGCCTTCCCCATCGGGCGCTGGAACGATGGCGATGCGGCCGCAATAGTCCAGCAGGAACAGGTTGTCCGGTGGATCCCCCGGCAGGCGGTAGCGCGCCAGCGCCGCTGTGACCGTGGGATAGACCGCATTGGGCCGGCTGCGGCGGCGCAGGTAGAGCGGCTGCTCCTCCGTCCGCGCGCCGTTGTCGACGATGATCGCGCACCGCAGGCGCTCGCCCCACTGAGCGGCGGCGGTCATTACCGGCCCGGCGGCGAAGGAATGGGCCACGAAGACCGGCGGCCCCGCCTCGAACAGGCCAAGATGCTCGGCCACGGCCATGGCCTCGCGGCTGTAGATGTCCATGTCGTAGGTTGCGCGCCAGTCGGAGGCGCCCATCCCCGACCAGGAGAAGGCCGCCACCCGCCAGTCGTTGGCGAAGAAGGGGGCCACGAAGCTCCACCAGTCGGCATGGGCGGAATTGCCGTGGCAGAGCAACAGCCCGGGCTTGCCCACCTCGCCCCAGACCCGCGTCTCGATCCGCGCGCCGTCGACCTCGACGAAGCCCCGCTCAGGTTCGATGGCCAGCGCCCGATGGAACCAGGCGGGCGAGGGCGGCTTGGCGCCCTTGAAGCGGCCAAGCGGGCCGTCGAGGCCGGGTTCAAGGAAATTGGCGGGAAGGGTAGGCGCTTCAGGCATCACGCCGGCAATCCTACAGGCTCCGCTCGGCGGACGCACCCGAGCCGCGAGGCCAATCGCGGGCAGGATTAGGGAGAGAAGCCCCCTATTTGGCCGCCGGCGGTTTCCGGCTAGAGAGTGCGCCCCATGACAGCCTCCCACGAACAGAGCTTCCCCGAGATTCGCGACGCCGTCCGCAGGCTGTGCGCCGGCTTTCCCGGCGAATACTGGCGCGCCCTGGACCGCGAGCGCCGCTATCCCACCGAGTTCGTCCAGACCCTGACCCGCGAGGGCTTCCTGTCGGTGCTGATCCCGGAGGAGTACGGCGGCTCGGGTCTGGGGCTGACCGCCGCCACGGCGGTGCTGGAGGAGATCCACCGTTCGGGCTCCAACGGCGGCGCCTGCCACGCTCAGATGTACACCATGGGGGTGATCCTCAAACACGGCAGCCAGGAGCAGAAGGAAGCCTATCTGCCCAAGATCGCCTCGGGCGAACTGCGCCTGCAGGCCTTCGGGGTGACCGAGCCAACCGCCGGCACCGACACCACCCGCATCTCCACATTCGCCAAGAGGGCGGGCGACAAATACGTGGTCAACGGCCAGAAGATCTGGATCAGCCGCGCCGAGCACTCCGACCTGATGGTGCTGCTCTGCCGCACCACGCCACGCGAGGAGACCAGGAAGCCCAGCGACGGCATGAGCGTGCTGCTGGTGGACATGCGCGAGGCGGTGGGGAATGGGCTCACCATCCGGCCGGTCCGCACCATGCTGAACCACGCCACCACCGAACTGTTCTTCGACAACCTGGAGGTCCCTGCCGCCAACCTGGTGGGCGAGGAAGGCAAGGGTTTCAAATACATCCTGGACGGGATGAATGCCGAGCGGATCCTGATCGCCGCCGAGTGCGTCGGCGACGGGCGCTTCTTCATCGACCGGGCCAGCGCCTACGCCAAGGATCGCAACGTCTTCGGCCGCCCGATCGGCGCCAACCAGGGGGTGCAGTTCCCCATCGCCCGGGCCTATGTCGCGGTGACCTCGGCGGCCCTGATGGTCAGTCACGCCGCCGACCTGTTCGAGGCCGGCCAGCCCTGTGGCACGGAGGCCAACATGGCCAAGCTTGCTGCTTCCGAAGCGTCCTGGGCGGCGGCCGACATGTGCATCCAGACCCACGGCGGCTTCGGCTTCGCCGAGGAGTACGACATCGAGCGCAAGTTTCGCGAGACGCGGCTCTACCAGGTGGCCCCGATCTCCACCAACCTGATCCTCAGCCACGTGGCCACCCACGTGCTGGGGCTCCCTAAGAGTTTTTGAGGTTCCCGGATGCCGACGCAGCTGACGCTCGCCGAGGTGCTGGAGATGCTGGTCTCGGTGCGGGAACAGGCCGCCGCCGCCACCGGAAACGCCCAGCTCGCCTTCGTCAACTTCTGCCTGGCCAACATCACCAGGAGCCGGTCCCAGCTGCTGCAGGACCTGTGGGTCGCCTATGAGCTCAGGTCGCGGAAGAACGGCTTCTTCGTGGAGTTCGGCGCCGCCGACGGCATCACCTACAGCAACAGCCTGTACCTGGAGTCCGAACTGGGCTGGCGCGGCATCCTCGCCGAGCCGGCGCGCATCTGGCATCACGCGCTGAAGACCAACCGCGCCTGCTTCGTCGACGACCGCTGCGTCTGGATCGAGACCGGCAAGCAGATCTCGTTCAACGAGGCGCCCACCTCGGCCCATTCCACGATCGACGCCTACTCCAATGCCGACATGCACGCCGCCAGCCGCGAAGGCGGGCGGCGCTACATGGTGGAGACGGTGTCGCTGAACGACCTGCTGGTCCACTGGGGGGCGCCGCGGCGGATCGAGTACCTGTCGATGGACACCGAGGGCTCAGAGCTGGAGATCCTCAGCGCCTTCGACTTCGAGACCTACGACGTGCGGCTGATCACCGTGGAGCACAACCATACCGACCGGCGGCAGGCGATCTTCGACCTCCTGAAATCAAAGGGATACCGGCGGAAGTTCGAAGCACTCTCGAACGTGGACGACTGGTATGTGCGGACCTACTAGACGATCGCCGACTTGCCCGTGGAGATGGCGGCCGCCGAGCCCTGCTCGCGGATCAGCCGGGTCTCCTCGGTGACGTGGCTGAGCTGGTGGGTCTCGAAGTGGGCGTTGAGCGCGTTGCGGAAGCCCTGAAGGTCGGCGGTGCGGTTCAGGGAACGCTTGGTGAGCGACAGGGCGAAGGCCGGCGTCCGCGCCACCTTGCGGGCCAGGTCCAGGGTCGCCTCCTCCAGCTCGGCGCGTTCCACCAGCCGGTTGATCATGCCGATTCGGTGGGCTTCCTCGGCGGTCATGCGCTCGCCGGTGAACAGGAACTCCTTGGCCTTGCGCAGGCCCATGACCCACGGATGGACCAGGACCTCAACCGACGCCGCCGCCAGGGACTGGCAGACCGGGTCAGCGAAATAGGCGTCCTTCGAGGCCACCACCAGGTCGCACATATTGGCCACCATGAAAGCGCCGGCGACGCAGGCGCCCTGCACCTGGGCGATGGTCGGCTTGGGCGAATCCCACAGCTTCATGGCATAGCCGAAGTAGCGGGTCTCCTCGTAGGCCCAGCGTTGCTCGACGGTGTAGTGGCGCCGCTCGCCGATGGCCTCCTTGAGGTCGTGGCCGGCGGAGAAGTGGTCGCCCGTCCCGGCGATGATGATGACGCGGACCTCCGGGTCGGCGACGGCGTGGGCGACGGCCTTGTCCAGCTCGTCCAGCAGCGGGGTGTTCTCGGCGTTCCGCTGGCCCGGGCGGTTGTGCGATATCCGGGCGATTTCGCCGATCCGCTCGTAGAGGATGGCCGAATAGTCGCCGACAGCGACGATCTCAGTGATGGCGTTCATGACGGGCTCTCCGGGTCCGGCGGTTTGCGACGGCGAGCGGCCTCGCGCAATCTCTCATAAATCAGGCACGAGCGCGCACTTCTGTAAATCGCCGCGGCTGGTAGAGATATCTGAGACAAGCAGCCCGACGGGCAAATGGGAGAAGATCATCGTGGCCGAGGATTCCAGGGTTCTGCGTCGCATTGAGGACGGCGTCTCGATCATCTCCATCAACCGGGACGAGCGCCACAACGCAATGGATCTGGAGATGAGCATCCTGCTCAATGAGAACTGGCGCCAGGCGATCCTCGAGGACGACAGCCGCGCGATCCTGATCCGCGGGGAAGGCCGCTCGTTCTGCGCCGGACGCGACACCAACGCGCTGGGCTCGCGCGCGCCGGGCGTCAGTGACTTCGCCCACGTCTCCAAGAGCCTGCGCGGAAAGTTCCAGGTGCTCGACAGCCAGAAGCCGATCGTGGCCGCCGTCCAGGGCTACGCGATCGGCGGGGGCGCCGAGATGGCGCTGCGGGCCGACATCCGGGTCTTCGCCGACGATGCCAAGTTCTCGATCCCGGAGATCGACCACGGAATCATGACCGACGGCGGCGGCTCGGTGATCACCGCCTCCATCGCGGGCGCTTCGCGGGCCAAGTACCTGATGATGACCGGGGCGCGGATTGACGCGAAGCAGGCATATGAATGGGGACTCTGCGACTTCGTGGTGCCGCGCGCCGAGCTGGATGACTACGCGCTGAACCTCGCCAAGCAGATCGCCTCGCGCCCGCCGGTCCACCTTGCGCTGGCCAAACAGCTCTGCGACAGCGTGCACGGCGAAGCCAT
The DNA here is from genome assembly GCA_947474775.1 of Caulobacteraceae bacterium. Lineage (GTDB taxonomy): Bacteria > Pseudomonadota > Alphaproteobacteria > Caulobacterales > Caulobacteraceae > Phenylobacterium. Next base: position 18,460 of record CANJKG010000015.1, read on the forward strand.
CCGCCGGGGCATGCGCGACGAGCTGGTGGCCATCTCGGCGGTCTATCGCACCGCCGACGCCCACGAGGCCCGCGCCGCGCGCAAGGAGAAGCGAAAACCCGTCTTCACGGGGATGTAGGACGAGACGCCCAGCAAGATGGAAAGCCTGCCCAACGGCGTGAAGACGCGCACGATCAGGATCCCGACCTACGACGGTCAGGAGATCGACGCCTTCGTGGCCGAACCCACTGCCCCCGGCCGCCATCCCGGCATCAGCTTCGGCATGGAGGCGATGGGGTTGAACATCTTCAACCGCAAGGTCGCCGTCGACATGGCCGCGCAGGGCTATGTCTGCGTCATGCCCGACTACTATCGTGGCGGCACGCCCTCGCAGCCCGACAATTACGACGACTTCACCGAGGTCCACGCCGCGATCACCAAGCTGGATTTCACCAAGGGGACCCATGACGTGATGGCCGGGCTGGACTGGCTGCGGTCGCGGCGCAACGTCGACGCCCGGCGGCTGGTCACCTGGGGCTACTGCACGGGCGGGACCCTCTCCTGGCTCGCAGCCGCCCTGGACCGCGAGCTGGCTGCCTGTGTGCTGTTCTTCCCCTCGCAACCCCGGTTCGACGAACGCACGCCCAAGCGCCCGGTCAGCCCTGTGGACATGATCTGGAACATCGCCTGCCCGACGATCATCCACTACGGCGGGCAGGACAAGGTGATGCAGCCGGAGCACCAGGCCGACCTGCGGCAAAGGATCGCCCAGTGGAACGCGCCCGTGGAACTGGTCATGTATCCGGAGGCTGGCCACGCGTTCAGCGCGGTGCGCAGCCCGACCAAGTACAACAAGGGGGCCAGCGACCGCTCCTGGGCGACTACGCTGGGGTTCCTGAAGACCCAGCTGGCGAAACGGGCGGCATGACCGCTCAGGTCCCCGGGCTTCGGCGACGCATTGAGATCGCCACCCGCGCCGCGCCCGGTGGCGCCGGGGAGGCGCGCGCCGTGGTCGAGGACGACTACCACCACTTCCGCGTGGTCGTGCGCCATGACGGTAAGGCGGTGACCGACGCATCGGCGGAGTCGCCCCGCTTTCCGTATGTCACCTGCCCGCTCGCAGGAGGCCGCCTGCAGGCGTTGGTGGGCATGGCGCTGTCACCCGCCTCGGGCGAGGTGCACCGCTTCACCGACGCCGCCCAGCAGTGCACCCACATGCTGGACCTGGCGGGCCTGGCGGTGGGCTCGGCCGCCCGCGGCGTGACGCGGCGGCGTTACGAGGCGCAGGTGCCCGACGACAGGGACGGGCGGACCCACGCGCAGCTGTTCCGGGATGAGGAGCAGGTGCTGGCCTGGGACGTCCAGGGCGACACGATCCAGGGGCCGGACCCGCTGTTCGCGAACCTCGGCATCCACCACGGCTTCGCGCGCTTCGTACAGGAACGGCTCGATCCCGAGGAGGCAGAGGCCGCTCTCATCCTGCGGCGCTGCGTGGCGATCACCGGCGGGCGCGGCCAGGACCTCGACGCCAGGCGCTTCGCCCGGCCCAAGTTGCGATGCTTCACCCAGCAGCCCGATCAGGCGATCTCCGCGCTCCGGGTGCGCAAGTCCACCCGCGACTTCACCTATCGTGCGCACGAGCTGTGCCAGGACGACCAGTCCTGGCTGGCCTTCGCCGAATGAACCGGACCCACCGCTGATGTCATTAGTCTCCAAGTTCGTCCACACAGAGCTGCCTCCTGACGCCGAGGCCCTGCGACAGGAGGTGCGGACCTGGCTGGCCACGGAGCTGGCCGGCATGCCGCAGGTGCTGCGCGCCCAGTCCTGGATGGGCTTCGACGCCGAGTTCAGCCGCCGGCTGGGCGCCAAGGGCTGGATCGGCATGGCCCTGCCAAGGAAGTACGGTGGTCACGAGATGGGGTTCTTCCATCGCTATGTGGTGGTGGAGGAGCTGCTGGCGGCCGGCGCGCCGGTCTGCGCCCACTGGATCGCCGACCGGCAGAGCGCCCAGCTGGTCCTGCGCTACGGGACCGAGGCGCAGCGCGAGAAGCACCTGCCGCCGATCTGCAGGGGGGAAAGCTCGTGGTGTATCGGCATGAGCGAGCCGGACTCGGGGTCGGACCTGGCCTCCATCAAGACCCAGGCCCGGCGCGACGGAGACGGCTGGGTGCTGAACGGGCGCAAGCTGTGGACCACCAACGCCCACAACTGCCACTACATGATCGCCCTGGTGCGGACGAGCGACACCGGCGCCGAGCGGCACAAGGGCATGTCGCAGCTGATCATCGACCTCAGCCTGCCCGGCATCGAGATCCGCCCGATCCGCGACCTGAGCGGCGGCGAGCACTTCAATGAGGTGACGTTCGACGACGTGAAGCTGCCCGCCGACGCCCTCATCGGCGCCGAGGGCGACGGCTGGGAGCAGGTGATCGCCGAACTGGCCTACGAGCGCAGCGGGCCGGAGCGGATCCTGTCGAGCGTCGCGCTGCTGAACACCCTTATCGACGCGGTGGGGCCCTCGCCCACCGCCGCCCAGGCGCAGGCCATCGGGCGGCTCGTGGGGCGGATCTCGGCGTTGCGGGCCATGTCCATCGCAGTGGCGGGCCAGCTCGCGGCCGGCGAAAGCCCGGTCTGGGAGGCGACCTGCGTCAAGGACCTGGGGGTAGGCCTGGAACAGGAGTTGCCGGAGATCGCCCAGCTCGTCACCGACATCGAGCCCCGCGTCGGCGGCGGCGCGGCTCACGCCCAGGTGCTGGCCTACATCACCCAGATGGCGCCGTCGTTCTCGCTGCGGGGCGGCACCCGCGAAATCCTGCGTGGCATCCTCGCCCGCGGCCTGGGCCTGAGGTGAGCCATGCGTGAGATGTTTGAAAGCACCATCGACCGCCTGCTGGCTGACCACGTCGACCCGGCGCTGATCTCCAGGGCCGAGAGCGGGGAATGGCCGGCGGAACTCTGGGCCGCCGTCGAGGAGACCGGCCTGGCCCTCGCCACCGCCGCGGAGGAACACGGCGGCGTGGGCGCCGACTGGGGCGACGCCTATGTGCTGGTGCGCGCCGCCGGACGGCACGCCGCGCCGATCCCGCTGGCCGAGACCCTGCTGGCCAACTGGCTGCTGGCCCAGGCTGGGCTGGAGCCGCTGGCAGGCGCCGCCACCGTCGCCGATGGCAGGGGGCTCAACATGCAGCGCGGCGCCGTGACCGGTCGGCTGGCTGGCGTGCCCTGGGGCGCCTCCGTGCGCCACACGGTGACCGTGACCGGCGGCCAGAGCCCGCAGGTGGCGGTGCTGATCGACGCCGGCGCCAGCGCCACGCCGGGCCTCAACACCGCCCGCGAGCCCCGCGACGACCTGACCTTCACCCATGTGATCCCGGAGGCCATGGCGCCCCTGCCGGCCCATCTGCCGCCCGACGTGGTGATGCTGGGCGGCGCCATGATCCGCGCCGGGCAGATCGCCGGCGCACTCGAAAGACTGCTGGACCTCTCCGTGCTCTACGCCAACGACCGGGTGCAGTTCGGCAAGCCGATCGCCAAGTTCCAGGCCGTGCAACACCAGATCGCGGTGTTGTCGGAGCATACCGCCAGCGCCATCGCCGCCGCCGACGCGGCCTTCTCCGCCGAGGGTGAAGGGCTGTCGGCTTTCCGCATCGCCGCGGCCAAGGTGGTGGCCTCGGAGGCGGCCGGCGCGGGCGCGGCCATCGCGCACGCGGTGCACGGGGCCATCGGTTTCACCTATGAGCATGCCCTGCACTATTCGACCCGGCGGCTGTGGTCCTGGCGCAGCGAGTTCGGCTCGCAGGCCTACTGGTCCGAGCGGCTGGGCCGCGAGGCCTGTGCGGCGGGATCGGCGGGGACCTGGCCGGCGATCGTCAGCGGCGGTTTTTCGGCGCACGTCAGATGAAGGTCGGCTGGATCGGCCTGGGCAACATCGGCCGTTTGATGGCGATGCACACGGTCAAGGGCGGCCACGACGTCGTGGGGCACAGCCGTGACTTCAGCCGCCATCAGGACCTGGCCGACGCCGGCGCCAGGCTGACCAGCTCCGCCCCGGAGGTCGCCGCCCACGCAGAGGTATTGTGTGTCAATGTCTTCGACGACGGCCAGCTAAGGGCCGCGGTGGTGGATAGCGGCGCGCTTGCGGCCATGCGGCCCGGCGCGGTGCTGGTCGTCCACTCCACCGGCGCCCCCGACGTGATCGAGGACATCGCCCGGCAAGCGCCTGAGGGAGTCCACGTGCTGGACGCCCCGTTCAGCGCCAGCAACCAGCAGACCGCGGCCGCCGACGTCACCGTGCTGGTGGGCGGCGACACGACGGCCCTGGAGGCGGCGCGACCGCCGATCTCGACCTATGGCCGCCGGATTCTGCCGATCGGCCCGCTGGGCGCGGCCCGGCGGCTGAAGCTGATCAACAACATGCTCTATGCCGCCAACCTCGCCATAGCGGGCGAGGCCGTGGCGGCGGCCGAGGCCATGGGCCTGGAACGCCACATGGCGGTGGCGGCGCTGGAGGTTTCCAGCGGGGCCAGCTACGCCCTGCCCCGCTTCGGCGGCGAGCGCAGCGTGGCCCAGGTGCTGGACGGCGCAAGCCGCTACCTGGACAAGGACGCCGACCTGCTGCGGGCGGCCGCGCGAAACATGGGCTTCGACGTGCCCCTGCTCGAGGCAGTGGTCCGGTGGGGCGCGAAGGAGGAGACGGCATGAGTTTCGAAGGTAAGGTCTGCGTCATCACCGGCGGGGCGCGCGGCATCGGTCGGGCAGTGGGCGAGCGGTTCATGGGCCTGGGCGCGGCGATCGCCGTGCTCGACATCGACGAGGGCCTCCGCAGCGAGGTCACCGAGGGCTTCGCCAGGCTC